>CAJPRB010000195.1:0-2526 GCA_905372925.1 uncultured Streptococcus sp. | reverse complement strand
CATAAAAACGGCTTTGGCTTTGTTAGTCTAGAAGGAGAAGAGGACGACCTTTTTGTAGGAAAAAACGATGTCAACTATGCTATTGACGGCGATACCGTTGAGGTGGTCATCAAGAAAGTTGCTGACCGTAACAAGGGAACAGCTGCAGAAGCCAAAATTATTGATATCCTAGAGCATAGTCTGACGACAGTTGTCGGGCAAATCGTTCTGGATCAGGAAAAGCCCAAGTATGCGGGTTACATCCGTTCCAAAAATCAGAAAATCAGCCAACCTATTTATGTGAAGAAACCAGCCCTCAAACTTGAAGGAACAGAAGTTCTCAAGGTCTTTATCGACAAATACCCAAGTAAGAAACATGATTTCTTTGTCGCTAGTGTCCTCGATGTGGTGGGACACTCGACAGATGCAGGGATTGATGTCCTTGAAGTTTTGGAGTCCATGGATATTGTTTCAGAATTTCCAGAAGCTGTTCTCAAGGAGGCAGAAAGTGTGCCAGATGCTCCGTCTCAAAAGGATATGGAAGGTCGTCTGGACCTGAGAGATGAAATCACCTTTACCATTGATGGTGCGGATGCCAAGGACTTGGACGATGCAGTTCACATCAAGGCTTTGAAAAATGGCAATATCGAACTCGGAGTTCACATCGCGGATGTTTCCTACTACGTGACTGAGGGGTCTGCCCTCGACAAGGAAGCCCTTAACCGCGCGACTTCTGTCTACGTGACAGACCGTGTGGTCCCAATGCTTCCAGAGCGTTTGTCAAACGGCATTTGCTCTCTCAATCCTCAAGTAGATCGCTTGACCCAGTCTGCTATTATGGAAATTGATAAACACGGTCGTGTAGTTAATTACACCATTACACAAACAGTGATCAAGACTAGTTTTCGTATGACCTATAGCACTGTCAATGACATCCTGGCTGGCGACGAGGAAAAAAGACAAGAGTTTAAGAAAATTGTTCCTAGTATCGAACTCATGGCCAAGCTACATGAAAGGCTAGAAAGCATGCGTGAGAAACGTGGTGCCCTTAATTTTGATACAAGTGAAGCAAAGATTCTAGTGGATAAAAAAGGTAAGCCTGTGGATATCGTTCTTCGTCAGCGTGGTGTTGCTGAGCGGATGATCGAGTCTTTCATGTTGATTGCCAATGAAACGGTTGCCGAGCACTTTAGCAAGCTGGACCTACCTTTTATCTATCGGATTCACGAGGAGCCCAAGGCTGAAAAAGTTCAGAAGTTTATTGATTATGCTTCGAGCTTTGGTTTGCGGATTTATGGAACTGCCAGTGAGATTAGCCAGGAGGCGCTTCAAGACATCATGCGTGCTGTTGAGGGGAAACCCTATGCGGATGTATTGTCCATGATGCTTCTTCGTTCCATGCAGCAAGCTCGCTATTCTGAGCATAATCACGGTCACTATGGACTAGCTGCAGACTATTACACCCACTTTACTAGCCCGATTCGACGTTATCCAGACCTTCTAGTCCATCGGATGATTCGGGACTATGGGCGTTCCAAGGAAATAGCAGAGCATTTTGAGCAAGTGATTCCAGAGATTGCGACCCAGTCTTCAAACCGTGAGCGTCGTGCCATCGAAGCAGAGCGTGAAGTCGAAGCTATGAAAAAGGCTGAGTACATGGAAGAATACGTGGGAGAAGAGTACGATGCGGTTGTATCAAGTATCGTTAAATTCGGTCTTTTTGTCGAATTGCCGAACACAGTTGAAGGCTTGATTCACATTACTAATTTGCCTGAATTTTATCATTTCAACGAGCGTGACTTGACACTCCGCGGGGAGAAATCGGGTACAACCTTCCGTGTAGGACAGCAGATTCGTATTCGCGTAGAAAGAGCGGATAAGATGACAGGAGAGATTGATTTCTCCTTTATCCCAAGTGAGTTTGATGTCATCGAAAAAGGCTTGAAACAAGCTGGGCGCAAAGACAGAGGTCGTGGTTCAAGTCGTCGTTCAGACAAGAAGGAAGATAAGAGAAAATCAGGGCGCTCAAATGATAAGCACAAGCATTCACAAAAAGACAAGAAGAAAAAGGGGAAGAAGCCTTTTTACAAAGAAGTAGCTAAGAAAGGAGCCAAGCATGGCAAAGGGCGAGGGAAAGGTCGTCGCACAAAATAAAAAAGCGCACCACGACTATACAATCGTAGATACGCTAGAGGCAGGAATGGTCCTGACCGGAACTGAAATCAAGAGCGTTCGAGCAGCTCGAATCAACCTCAAGGACGGCTTTGCCCAAGTAAAAAATGGGGAAGTCTGGCTGAGCAATGTTCATATCGCCCCTTACGAAGAGGGGAATATCTGGAATCAGGAACCAGAACGACGTCGTAAACTCCTGCTCCATAAGAAGCAAATTCAAAAATTGGAACAGGAAACCAAAGTAACAGGAATGACCCTTGTTCCCCTCAAAGTCTATCTCAAAGATGGCTATGCCAAACTCCTTTTAGGCCTTGCCAAAGGGAAACATGACTATGACAAACGGGAGTCGATCAAGCGACGTGAACAAAATCGTGA
>CAJPRB010000194.1:0-2583 GCA_905372925.1 uncultured Streptococcus sp. | reverse complement strand
CCTACGATGTTAGCTCAGAAGGAAAACTAACTAAACTCTACACTTATCACAGCCAAGCCGGAGCAGGTGCTCGCCACATCGTTTTCCACCACCACTATAAGATTGCCTATCTCATCTGCGAACTAAATAGTACCATTGAAGTCTTGATTTACGATGGTGTTGGTGAATTTGAACGCATGCAAGTTATTTCAACCTTACCAGATAGATACGAAGATTTCAATGCTACTGCTGCCATTCGTCTCTCAAAAGATGGTAAATACCTCTATGCATCCAATCGAGGCCATGATTCCATTGCCGTCTATACAATCCTCGCTGATGGCAGTCTGGAATTATTAGAAATCGTACCAACACATGGACAAAATCCACGTGATTTCGACCTAACTCCTGATCAAGAGTTTCTTATTGCTGTTCACCAAGATTCTGATAACGCAACCGTCTTTAAGCGTAATCCTGAAAGTGGCCGTCTTGCGGAGCTTTCTAACGACTTCCATATTCCTGAAGCAGTTTGCATCAACTTCCCACATTAAAAAAAAATGAACTTGGAATTCAAGTTCATTTTTTTTTATAGTCTATTTCCGACATTGATACGGTTGATAGCACGTTGCAATGCGATTTTTGCACGACGTTCTTGGTCAATCAAATGCTTGTCATGGGCTTCTTCGATTTCTCGTTCAGCGCGAAGTTTCGCACGTTCTGCACGACTGATATCGATATCACGAGCGCGCTCTGCTGAGTCTGCTACGATGGTAATGATGTCATTAGCAATCTCGATAATCCCTCCGTTCACTGCAATCCAGTTCACATGAGTATCATCATCGATTCGTTTTACCTTTACTTCATCAACCGCTAAGACCGCAATCATATTTTCATGTCGTGGCAAGATCCCCATCTCACCATCCAGAGTTCGTACCGATACAAAGCTGGCATGGTGATCATAGACGAGGCCATCTGGTGTCACGATCTGGACAGTTAACTGAGCCATAGATCACCTCTTAAAATCCCATTTTCTCTGCCTTAGCAATGACGTCTTCAATTGAACCAACTCCACGGAAAGCATCTTCTGGCAAGTGGTCATGTTTACCATCAAGGATTTCCTTGAAACCACGAACTGTTTCTGCTACTGGTACATAAGAACCAGGTTGGCCAGTAAATTGCTCCGCAACGTTGAAGTTTTGTGACAAGAAGAACTGGATACGACGGGCACGTGCAACCAAGGTCTTTTCTTCATCAGAAAGCTCATCCATACCAAGGATAGCAATGATATCTTGCAATTCATGGTAACGTTGAAGGACACGTTTGACTTCAGCAGCAACTGCATAGTGCTCCTCTCCAACAATCTCAGGCGCCAAGGCACGAGAGCTTGAAGCCAGAGGGTCAACGGCTGGGTAGATACCCAACTGTACCAACTTACGTTCCAAGTTTGTTGTTGAATCCAAGTGAGCGAAGGCTGTTGCCGGCGCAGGGTCAGTATAGTCATCCGCAGGCACGTAGATAGCCTGAATAGAGGTTACAGAACCCTTCTTAGTTGATGTGATACGCTCTTGCAATTGACCCATTTCCGTAGCAAGTGTTGGTTGGTAACCAACGGCTGAAGGCATACGACCCAAAAGGGCAGATACTTCTGAACCAGCTTGAGTGAAACGGAAGATATTGTCGATAAAGAGAAGCACATCTTGGCCTTCTACATCACGGAAGTATTCGGCGATTGTCAAACCAGTAAGAGCAACACGCATACGTGCTCCTGGTGGCTCATTCATCTGACCAAATACCATAGCTGTTTTCTCGATAACGCCTGATTCTTTCATTTCCCAGTAAAGGTCATTCCCCTCACGAGTACGTTCCCCAACACCGGTAAATACTGAAATACCACCGTGTTCTTGGGCAATGTTGTGAATCAATTCTTGGATCAAGACAGTTTTACCAACTCCGGCACCACCGAAAAGTCCAACTTTACCACCTTTTAGGTAAGGGGCAAGAAGGTCGATAACCTTGATCCCTGTTTCCAAGATTTCAGATGAGGTAGACAATTCATCAAAAGTTGGAGCTTTCTTATGAATTGGCTGACGCTCAGCGTCTTCAGCGAAAGGAGCATCCAAGTCAATGGTATCTCCCAAAACGTTGAAGACACGTCCCAAAGTTTCTTTACCTACTGGTACAGAGATTGGACGGCCTGTGTCCAAAACTTCCATTCCACGAGTCAAACCATCTGTTGATTCCATGGCGATCGTACGGACCATACCATCACCCAACTCCAAGGCTACTTCAAGGACGATTTTTGTTTTTCTTTCGTCATTTTTGTAGACGACAAGTGCATTGTTAATCTCAGGAAGTGTTTCCCCTGCTGCAAACAAGACGTCTACAACGGGTCCGATAACCTGAGCAATTTTACCTGAACTCATCTCCTTCTCCTATTCTATATAAGATACTGTCGGTTCCTAGCTCAACTAGGTCCTAAGTTCATTTTGATACGAGGGAGGCAAAGCCTTATTCTAAGGCACTAGCCCCCGCTACGATTTCTGTAATTTCTTGTGTAATCGCCGCCTGTCTGGCACGGTTATACTGGATTGTCAAATCATTAATGAC
>CAJPRB010000193.1:0-2595 GCA_905372925.1 uncultured Streptococcus sp. | reverse complement strand
TTAAAGAAAGATAGTTTCTAATCACTTTTTTACCATTCAGGAAGTTTCAATGACAATTCAAGATTTTATAAAATATGAACTTAGTATCATGGTATAATAAATTCATATTTTATATGAAAGGATTTGCCAATGACTTCTTATAAACATACATTTGTTCCTCAAATAGATGCTAGAGACTGTGGTGTCGCTGCCTTAGCCTCGATTGCCAAATTCTATGGTTCAGATTTTTCTCTAGCTCACTTGAGAGAACTTGCAAAGACCAATAAAGAAGGGACGACTGCTCTTGGCATTGTAAAAGCCGCAAATGAAATGGGTTTTGAAACAAGACCTGTTCAAGCAGATAAAACTCTCTTTGACATGAGTGATGTCCCCTATCCATTTATCGTTCACGTTAACAAAGAAGGGAAACTCCAACATTACTATGTTGTCTATCAAACAAAGAAAGACTATCTGATTATTGGTGATCCTGATCCTTCTGTAAAAATCACCAAAATGTCAAAAGAACGCTTTTTCTCTGAATGGACTGGAGTAGCTATTTTTCTAGCTCCCAAACCCAGCTATCAACCCCATAAAGATAAAAAGAATGGTCTACTGAGCTTCCTCCCTCTGATTTTCAAACAAAAATCTCTTATTACTTATATTGTTCTCTCAAGCTTATTGGTCACTATTATCAATATCGGTGGTTCTTATTATCTCCAAGGAATCTTGGATGAGTACATTCCAAATCAGATGAAATCAACTTTAGGAATTATCTCAATTGGTCTAATTATCACCTATATCCTCCAACAAGCCATGAGCTTCTCCAGAGATTATCTCCTAACTGTTCTGAGTCAGAGATTAAGTATTGATGTGATTTTATCCTATATTCGTCATATCTTTGAACTTCCTATGTCTTTCTTTGCGACACGTCGTACAGGAGAAATCATTTCACGCTTCACAGATGCCAACTCTATTATAGATGCCTTAGCTTCTACCATTCTCTCTCTTTTTCTTGATGTTTCCATTCTGATTCTTGTAGGAGGTGTCTTACTGGCACAAAATCCTAATCTCTTTCTTCTTTCTCTTATTTCCGTTCCTATATACATATTCATCATCTTTTCTTTTATTAAGCCTTTTGAAAAAATGAACCACGATGTCATGCAAAGCAATTCTATGGTTAGTTCTGCTATTATCGAAGATATCAACGGGATCGAAACCATCAAGTCACTCACAAGTGAAGAAAATCGCTACCAAAATATTGACAGTGAATTTGTCGATTATTTGGAAAAATCCTTTAAGCTCAGTAAATATTCTATTTTACAAACGAATTTAAAACAAGGAACAAAGTTAGTTCTTAATATACTCATCCTATGGTTTGGTGCTCAATTAGTCATGTCGAGTAAGATTTCTATCGGTCAGCTGATTACCTTTAACACACTTCTTTCTTACTTTACAACTCCTATGGAAAATATTATCAACCTACAAACTAAACTCCAATCTGCGAAGGTCGCTAATAACCGTTTGAACGAAGTCTATCTAGTTGAATCTGAGTTTCAAGTTCAAGAAAGCTCTGTTCATTCACATTTTTTGATGGGCGATATTGAATTTGATGATCTTTCTTATAAGTATGGTTTTGGGCGAGATACCTTAACGGATATTAATCTCACGATTAAACAAGGAGATAAGGTTAGCCTAGTTGGAGTTAGTGGTTCTGGTAAAACAACTTTAGCCAAAATGATTGTCAATTTCTTTGAACCTTACAAAGGACATATTTCCATCAATCATCAGGATATTAAAAACATTGATAAAAAAATCTTGCGACGTCATATTAATTACCTGCCCCAACAAGCCTATATCTTTAATGGATCTATCTTGGAAAACTTAACATTGGGCGGTAATAATATGATTAGCCAAGAAGATATTCTAAAAGCTTGTGAATTAGCTGAAATCCGTCAAGACATTGAAAGAATGCCTATGGGCTATCAAACTCAGCTCTCTGATGGAGCTGGTTTATCAGGAGGACAAAAGCAACGAATCGCTCTCGCTCGTGCTCTCCTAACTAAAGCTCCTGTTTTAATACTAGATGAAGCTACTAGCGGTCTTGATGTCTTGACCGAGAAAAAGGTTATAGATAATCTTATGTCCCTAACTGATAAAACCATTCTTTTTGTAGCCCATCGTCTCAGTATAGCCGAACGAACCAACCGTGTCATTGTTCTTGACCAGGGTAAAATCATTGAAGTTGGGAGTCATAAAGAGTTAATACAGGCGCAAGGCTTCTACCATCATCTGTTCAATAAATAAGGAGAATGTTATGAATCCTAATCTTTTTAGAAGCGTCGAGTTTTATCAGAGACGTTACCATAACTATGCGACAGTATTAATCATACCACTTTCATTACTGTTTACTTTCATCTTGATTTTCTCCCTTGTTGCCACAAAAGAAATTACTGTTACTTCCCAAGGAGAAATCACCCCTACAAGTGTCATTGCATCCATTCAGTCAACAAGTGACAATCCTATCCTTGCTAATCATTTAGTGGCAAATCAAGTAGTTGAAAAAGGAGACTTACTCATCAAATACTCTGAAACAATGGAAGAAAGTCAGAAAACTGC
>CAJPRB010000192.1:0-2603 GCA_905372925.1 uncultured Streptococcus sp. | reverse complement strand
AGAAAGACCTCAATCAACCGGTGTTTGCGATAGAGTTCGGAGACTAGTTTGAGCCCAATATCTGTCAATAGATAGCCATTCTCCTTATCCTTGAGGATGAGATTTTCACTTTTCATGCGTTTGATCATCTCTGTTACAGCAGGTGGAGAGACCTGCATACGGGCAGCAATTTCTTTGTTGGTAATTTTTTGCATTTCCGTACCGATTTCATAAATACATTTTAGGTAGTCTTCTTTATTTGGCGTCATTCGTTTCCTCTTGTCTTTTCTCTCCATCTAGTATATCAAAAAAAGCTAGATTTCTCTAGCTTTCTGCCATAATGGCTTTGATTTTAGTCCAGTTCTTTAACAGCGGCAATAGCAGCTTCAAAGTCGGGTTCCGTGTTAATGTTGTCAACGTATTCTACGTAACGGATGACATTGTCAGTATCGAGAACAAAGACGGCACGCGCAAGGAGATGCCATTCGTTGATCAAGAGGGCATAATCGCGTCCGAAAGAATGGTCGAAGTAGTCTGAAAGCATGATGGCATTGTCAAGACCTTCAGCCCCACACCAGCGTCCTTGGGCAAATGGTAGGTCCATAGAAACAGTAAGAACGACAGTATTGTCGAGGTTAGCTAGTTCTTGGTTGAATCGACGTGTTTGCGTTGAGCAGATACCAGTATCGATAGATGGGACAACACTCAAGACTTTTTTCTTTCCGTCAAAGTCAGCTAGCGTTTTTTTAGAGAGATCGGTTGTCGTAAGAGAAAAGTCAAGTGCCTTGTCTCCGACTTGCAGTTGTTTACCTGTAAAGGTTACAGGATTTCCGAGAAAAGTGGTCATGAAACTACTCCATTCTTTTTTCTTTTATTTTACCGAGAATTGTCAGATTTTTCCAATGATTTGACTGGAAATTAAGAGACAAAAAAACGTCTGTTCACGTGAGAACGACGTTTTTTAATGGATTACTTAGACAAACCTTCAGCAATCTTGTCAAGGTTGTATTTCATCATGTTGTAGTAGCTGTCGCCTTCTTTACCTTCTTCAGCGATTGAGTCAGTAAAGATTTGTGCGTAGATTGGGATATTTGTGTCTTGTGAAACAGTCTTCATTGGACGGTCATCGACACTTGACTCAACAAAGAGTGATGGAACTTTTGTTTGGCGAAGTTTTTCAACCAAGGTCTTGATTTGTTCAGGAGTTCCTTCTTCTTCCGTGTTGATTTCCCAGATGTAGGCACTTGGAACTCCGTAAGCTTTAGAGAAGTATTTGAAGCATCCTTCGCTGGTTACGATGAGTTTCTTTTCAGCAGGGATATTGTTAAATTTCTCTTTGGCTTCCTTGTCCAGTTTGTCTAGCTTTTCAGTATAGTCTTTGAGATTTTTTTCGTAGAATTCCTTGTTGCTAGGGTCTTTTGCAATCAACTGTTTAGCGATATTTTTAGCATAAATTATCCCATTTTCAAGGTTTAGCCAAGCGTGTGGGTCTTCTTTGCCTTTCTCGTTTTGACCTTCAAGGTAGATGATGTCTACGTCTTCACTAACTGAAAAGTAGTCCTTGTTTTCAGTTTTCTTGGCATTTTCGACCAATTTGGTAAACCAAGCATTGCCACCAGTTTCAAGGTTGATACCGTTATAGAAAATCAAATCAGCTTGAGATGTTTTCTTAACGTCTTCAGGAAGTGGTTCGTACTCGTGTGGGTCTTGACCAACAGGAACGATACTGTGAAGATCAATCTTGTCACCAGCGATATTCTTGGTAATATCAGCGATGATTGAGTTTGTAGCAACAACTTTTAGTTTTTGGTTTGTAGATGCTGCATCTTTTTTCCCACTAGCACAGGCAGCTAATCCAATGATAGAAAGAAAAAGAACAAGCAAAGTACCTAATTTTTTCATTAGATTCCTCCAGAAGGGTTTCCCCGTTATTTAATGATTTTTTTGTTTTTCAGTTTCAAGTATCGTTGCTTAGGAGAGATAAAGAAACTGATTAGAAAGAAGCTGGCGGATGTGAGCACGATGCTGGATCCTGCTGCGAGATTGAAACTATAGCCGATAAAGAGCCCTACAACAGAAGCCAGAGCTCCTAGGCCTGAGGAAAGAAAAATCATGCTCTTTAGGCTATTAGCATAAAGGTAAGCCGTCGCAGCTGGGGTGATCAACATGGCCACGATAAGAATGGTTCCAACACTTTGCATGGCAGTGACTGACACAAGGGTCAAGAGCACCATGAGCAGATAGTGGTAGAAATTAACGGGCATTCCCATGGCTTTAGCCAGGAGCTCGTCAAAGGATGTAATCAATAGTTGTTTAAAGAAAATCCCGATAATCAAGAGAATCAATGCCCCCACACCAATGGTAATCCACATGTCCGTATCTTGGACAGCGAGGATATTCCCAAAAAGGATATGGAAGAGGTCTGTCGAACTCTTGGCAACACTAATCAAGATGACACCTAAGGCTAAGAAAGATGAAAAGGTAATACCAATGGCAGTGTCACTCTTGATGATAGAGTTTCCCTTGATGTAGGTAATGATGATGGAAGCCATCAAACCAAAGATGATCGCTCCAATAAAGAAATCAATTCCCAGGATAAAGGATAGGGCTACGCCAGGCAAAAC
>CAJPRB010000191.1:0-2611 GCA_905372925.1 uncultured Streptococcus sp. | reverse complement strand
GTGCACTGGCAGTAAGTTGGCTTGGATTACCAGATGTTTCCTACCCATCTGACCGGTTTGACCACCAAGGAACCTTCTCATTGGTCAAAGAACTCACTATCAAAGATGGCAAACTCTACCAATATCCTGTCTCAGCCGTCAAAGAACTTCGTTCTTCTGAAGAGGTCTTCTCAAATCGTACTCAAACCAATAACACCTATGAACTCGAGCTCAACTTGGAGGCCAATAGCCAAAGCGAGATTGTCTTGCTCGCTGATAAAGAAGGCAAGGGGCTTTCCATCAACTTTGACCTTGTCAATGGACAGGTGACAGTGGATCGTAGTCAGGCTGGTGAACAGTACGCCCAAGAATTTGGTACGACTCGTTCTTGTCCTATCAATAACCAAGCTACTACTGCCACTATCTTCATCGACAAGTCAGTCTTTGAAATTTTCATCAATAAAGGAGAAAAAGTATTTTCTGGTCGTGTCTTCCCACATGCGGACCAAAATGGTATCCTCATCAAATCTGGAAACCCAACTGGAACTTACTATGAATTAGATTATGGTCGCAAAACTAACTGATGTCGCAAAACTTGCAGGCGTCAGCCCCACTACCGTCTCACGAGTCATCAATAAAAAGGGTTATCTATCTGAGAAAACCATTCAAAAGGTAAATGAAGCCATGCGAGAATTGGGCTACAAGCCCAACAATCTGGCTCGAAGCCTCCAAGGAAAATCTGCCAAGTTGATTGGACTCATTTTCCCAAACATCAGTCATGTCTTTTATGCAGAGTTGATTGACAAGTTGGAACACCAACTCTTCAAAAATGGCTACAAGACCATCATCTGTAACAGCGAACATGACTCTGAAAAAGAACGGGAGTACATTGAAATGCTGGAGGCCAATCAAGTCGACGGTATCATTTCTGGAAGTCATAATCTAGGAATCGAGGACTACAATCGTGTGACAGCACCGATTATTTCCTTTGACCGAAATCTATCACCAGACATCCCTGTCGTCTCCTCTGATAACTACGGCGGCGGGGTCCTCGCAGCCCAAACTTTGGTCAAGACAGGCGCCCAGTCTATCATCATGATTACAGGAAATGACAACTCTAACTCACCGACTGGACTGCGCCACGCTGGCTTTGCCTCCGTTCTCCCGAAAGCTCCTATTATCAATGTTTCGAGTGACTTTTCTCCCGTCAGAAAAGAAATGGAAATCAAGAATATCTTGACCCATCAGAAACCAGATGCGATTTTTGCTTCGGATGATTTGACAGCTATCCTAGTTATCAAAATTGCTCAAGAGCTGGGAATTTCTGTTCCTGAAGAGCTCAAGGTCATCGGCTATGATGGGACCTACTTTATCGAAAACTACTATCCTCACCTGACAACGATTAAGCAACCTATGAAAGAGATTGCCCAACTCACTGTCGATCTCCTCTTGCAGAAGATTGAAGGCAAGGAAGTTGCGACAACTGGTTACTTCTTACCAGTCACCCTATTACCCGGAAAAAGTATTTAAACACAAGAAAACTCAGACCAATTCGTCTGAGTTTTTTATGATCTTAAGTTTTCGAGATAGCGCTGGGCTGTCTCTAAGTTAAAGGTTTTATCTGCGATGAGGCGCTCAACGAGGGGAGCAACTTCGGGCTCACTAGCACCGGCCAGAAGAGCTAGGGATTTGACCTGTAATTTCATGTGGCCTTGCTGGATTCCTGTGCTTACCAAGGCTTTGAGAGCCGCAAAGTTTTGGGCAAGACCAATAGACACGATAATCTGAGCTAATTCCTTGGCAGAAGGATTTCCCAGTAGTTCATGACTGAGGGCTACACGTGGGTTGAGACCGATAGAGCCGCCCTTGGTCGCTACGGGCATAGGTAAAGTCATCTCACCGACCAATTCTTCTCTTTCCATGTCCAGCGTCCATTGACTAAGACCTTGATAGCGTCCATCTCGACTGGCAAAGGCATGGGCCCCAGCTTCGATGGCACGCCAGTCATTACCCGTGGCAATCAAAATGGCATCAATACCATTAAAAATCCCTTTATTGTGAGTAGCTGCTCTGTAGGGATCAGCCTGTGCAAACTGGCTAGCCAAAGCTATTTTCTCCGCAATTTCTCGTCCTTGGTCCCTTTGGGGACTCAAGTAGCGAAAGGCGATACGACAGCTTGCAGTCACCAGAGAATCGGTCGCGTAGTTGGACAAAATTCCCATAAGACTCTGTCCCTGACTGAGTTCTTCTAAGACTGGTTTCAAAGCTTCCAGCATGGTGTTGAGCATATTGGCTCCCATGGCTTCCTGAGTATCGACATGGAGATAAACAACGAGAAAGTCTGTTTCACCTTTGATCTGCTCTACATGCAAATCACGCGCCCCGCCACCACGTTTGACGATGGAGGGATAGGCTTGATTGGCAAGTTCCAAGAGCTCCGCTTTCTTGCTGGCAATCTTCTCCTGCGCTTGTTCAGGTTCAGCAACTTGATAAAGGGCTACCTGACCGATCATCTGGCGCTGATGAACCTGAGCAGTAAAGCCACCTGCCCGCTTGATGATTTTGCTGGCATAGCTAGCCGCAGCAACCACTGAGGGTTCTTCTGTCACATAGGGAACTGTGTAGTCCTGAC
>CAJPRB010000190.1:0-2620 GCA_905372925.1 uncultured Streptococcus sp. | reverse complement strand
AAGCTCCTTTATTCTGTTTCTTCTTCATTTTCTATTTCAGTGATTTGAACTTTCACCTTGGTAACACGTCCATTTTTCACCTTGTCGTTGGTCAGGACAATCTGCTTGTTTTGGCTAACCAGTTGGTAACTGATTTTCTCAGTTGTTGGAATCGTTCCAACACCCGTCAAATAATAACCGGCGATGGTATCCACATCATCGCTTTCTAGTTCGACACCAAAGTAGTTATTGAAGTCGTTAAGATTCATGGTTCCCTGTGCAATATAGGTGTCCTCACCGATTTGATGGACTTCGATTTCTGCTCGGTCTGTCTCGTCGTCAATTTCTCCGACAATCTCCTCCAGCAGGTCTTCCAGTGTGACCAGACCAGCCATACCACCATATTCATCGAGCAAAATGGCCATTTGTCTTTGGGTATTTCGAAGCTCTTTAAGGAGGTCATCCACAAAAATGGTTTCAGGGACAAAGAGTGGATCTTGTAAGATTCTCTTCCAGGCAATATTATCAAAACCGTCCACAAAGGCTGCCTTAAGAAGACTCTTGGTGTGAATAATCCCAATCACATTGTCCTTATCCCCATCATAAACTGGGATACGGGAAAAATTTTGTTTTAAAATACTTTGGATAATGGTTTGACTATCATCCTGAATATCCACCATAAAGGCATCTGTCCGAGGAACCATGACTTCTCTCGCCATCAGTTCATCTAGAGAGAAAATCCCTTGTAACATCTCGATTTCATCTGCATCCAAGGTCTCCTCACTCTTGGTCAACATATACTCAATTTCATCTCGAGTCATTTTTTCATCCGCATCATCAAAGGTCATTGGTGTTAAACGACTCAACAAATTGGTTGAAGCAGATAACAACCAGACAAAGGGACTGACAATCTTCCCAAGACCAATAATAATCGGAACAGAGCGAATAGCTAAGGCATCTTTTAGATTGAGGGCAATCCGTTTAGGATAGAGCTCACCAAAAACAATAGAGATGTAGGTCAAGAATGCCAAAGAGAGGAAACTTGCAATGGCATAAGCTGTTTCTCCGTTCCCCATCCAA
Organism: uncultured Streptococcus sp.; assembly: GCA_905372925.1. Lineage (GTDB taxonomy): Bacteria > Bacillota > Bacilli > Lactobacillales > Streptococcaceae > Streptococcus. The sequence continues at coordinate 1,561 of CAJPRB010000190.1, read as the reverse complement.
GAGGCAATTACTTGTCCAAGTGTATCTGCCAGTTTTGCCCCTGACAAGATCGTGATCAAGGTAATACCGACTTGAATGGTTGATAAAAAGTGGTTAGGATTTTCAAGTACCTTTAACAAACGGACGTAACGTTTGTCTCCCTCTTCTGCCTTTTGCTCTACTCGGGAACGGTTTAATGACACCATAGCCATTTCTGTAGCTGAGAAAAAGGCATTTAAAAAGGTCAATACAACTAAAAGTACAAATTGCAGTAACAAATCCTGACTGCTCGGGTCTTCCATGGTCTTTCTCCTAAAATAGTATCTTGTGTTCCATTATATCATAAATCGGCCTAGGAATCACATTATTTTCTAATTTATACAATCGCTCCCTTATCACTAACGGACAAGGGAGCAATTTTTATTCCGTTTTTTCTAGTTCGTCACCGTGACCTGACCTGTTCGGTAATCAAGTTGGATGCCCTTTTGAACATTTGGAATCAGGACGTTGAATTCCAATTCGCCATCCGAAGACTTGGCTTCAATTTGTGAAGCAGATGGAACCAAATCCTCATTTGTAGCATAGTGGAGAGTTACCCGATAACGGACTCTCTTATTCTGGTCCAAGGCTTTTCTGACCAAACTCTCATAGTAGTTCTGCCCTGTCGAATCTTCAGCCTGCGCTTGGTTTGCCCAATCTGTCTGGACTGCAATGTTCTTGGGATTGCTGGTAGAGGCATCAAAGCCATCTAATCCACCTATTAAAGCATAACCCAGTAAATGTCCCCTATCTACTGCGTGTGTATAGGTTCCCTTTAGGTTTTTAACCTGATGCCATCCCGGCGGAGTCCAAGAGGTTGAGCCGTTGCCTGTCTCTTCACGATTTTTATACTGTCGAGTCGCTTTGGATAATAGAGCATTGGCAACAGTTGGGACTGTCTCTTTCCCGACTGGTTTTGTTTTATTATCCGCGTAGGGTTTGCTCGAAACCTTGGCATCTAGATTGGTTTTATTGCCATTTACGACAAAGGCACCTGCCCCATTCCATTCTAGACCACCTTTTATTTGATTCTTGATCGACTCGGTTAAGACACTTTCTGCCAACTCCTGACTAGGAGCTTCTGAAGCTTGTCTTTTCTGGCTAACTTTGGTTTTGGGGGTGTTTGGCGCTGACTGCATCTGCTTGATATAGTAGCTTCCAGCAGATAATAGTAAGAATATGAGTAGCCCTATCAGAGCCTGTCTTGTTTTTTTGTTCATTTTTCTCCTTATTCCTTTAGAAAAAGACTGGTCTCCCAGTCTAATTCCCTGTAAATTTGCTAATCAATTCCTGCCATTTCGCTGGAGACAAGATAGCCCATGGATCCTGTCCCTTTCCAAGAATCCCGTAGCCGATCATCAAGCCGATTCCTAAAGCAAGAAAGCCTAGCAATAGTACGATAAAAATCAACAGTAAGCGACGGAGTACATAGCGTAAGTTTTTATTCTTCATCATTTACCTCGATTCGCTGAATCTTCGCTCCTAGCTGAGCTAACTTTTCATGGAAACGGTAGTAACCTCTGTCAAGGTGGACTAATTTACC
>CAJPRB010000189.1:0-2671 GCA_905372925.1 uncultured Streptococcus sp. | reverse complement strand
GCTTTTCAACTCTTTCTATTATACCTACTTTTCCTACTTTGTCAAGGACTTTTTTTCTCCCTATACAAATTCTTTGAAGATAATAGAAAAGAGCCAGTTTAACTGACTCTCTATTTGGCTTGCCAATTAGCCGCACGTTCCTCTCCCCACCAGTAAGGGAGCAACTCGGCAACTTTGATTGTTTTTCTTGTTTCATAATCCATCATGAACTCTGCTTCTTTATTTTCAACATTCAGTTCTAAGAGAAATTCTCTGCAAGCGCCACAGGGCATACCTGATCCTTCGCCGTAGGGAGGTTTGTCTCGAAAGGCGAGGATTTTCTTAACTTTGGTCTGTCCTGAAAATTGATATATATTGAAGAGAGCCGCTCGTTCTGCACAGAGATGAAAAACGCCACAAGTGCCCTCCATACAAAATCCTGTGAAGATCTGACCATCTTCTGCTTCTACCGCAGCAACAACATGGTTAGCATAAACAAAGTCAGAAACTTCATGGGGATTGAATAAGGTTCGTGCTTCTTCATACATCTTTTCCCATGTATCCATCGGAAGTCCTTTTTATTTGGAGATCTCTTTCAGCATATTATCGATATGCTGAATTGACTTTTCACGTCCGAGTAAGAAAATGGTGTCTGGTAATTCTGGTCCATGCATTTCACCTGATACAGCAATACGAATCGGCATGAAGAGGTTTTTCCCTTTAATACCTGTTTCTTTTTGGACTGCTTTGATTTGTGGGAAGATGTTTTCTGTCACAAATTCCTCATCTGTCATCGCTTCTAGTTTCGCTTTGAAGGCTTCTAGAACAACCGGAACGGTTTCTCCTGCCATGACCTCACGCTCAGCGTCTGTCAACTCTGGGAAATCTGAGAAGAAAAGATCTGTCAATGGAACGATTTCATCCACTGACTTCATTTGTGGTTTGTATAGTTCCACCATTTTTTCAGACTTGTCAGTCAAACGCCCTGCTTCTTCTAAGTAAGGTTTAGCCATTTCAAAGATAGTAGCAAGTTCTGCTTTCTTGATGTAGTCGTTGCTCATCCAGTCTAGTTTCTTCTGATCAAATGCAGCTGGTGACTTGCTGAGACGATTTTCATCAAAGAGTTTAATCAATTCCTCACGAGAGAAAATTTCATCTTCGCCACCTGGATTCCAACCAAGAAGGGCGATAAAGTTAAAGACTGCTTCTGGCAAATAGCCTTTTTTACGGTAGTCTTCTATAAACTGAAGGGTATTGGTGTCACGTTTAGACAATTTTTTACCCGTTTCAGAGTTGATGATCAAAGTCATGTGACCAAACTCTGGTGCTTCCCAACCAAGCGCTTCATAGACCATGAGTTGTTTTGGAGTATTAGCAATATGGTCATCACCGCGGATAACGTGAGAGATTTGCATATCGTGGTCATCGATCACAACGGCAAAATTGTATGTTGGGTAACCATCTTTCTTTTGGATAACCCAGTCACCACCGATGTTGCCACCTTCAAACTCGATATCACCTTTGACCATATCATGCCATTTGTAGATACCAGACTCGTTAACAGCCAAACGAACAGTTGGGATGATACCAGCTGCTTCACGTTCTGCGACGTAAGCTGCTTTTTCTTCTTCGCTCATGCCAAGATATTCATTGATGTAACGTGGTGTTTCGCCAGCTGCTTCTTGGCGTTCGCGCTCAGCTGCCAACTCTTCTTCTGTAACGTAAGATTTGTAGGCTTTTCCTTCGGCTAGCAATTGGTCGATGTATTTTTGATAGAGTTCCAAACGCTCTGATTGGCGATAGTTTTCATGAGTTTCTGGACTTTCATCCCAGTCAATCCCCAACCAGCGAAGATTTTCAAGCTGTGAACGTTCCCCATCTTCGACATGGCGTTTACGGTCAGTATCTTCGATACGAATGATAAAAGTTCCACCATGATGGCGTGCGTAAAGGTAGTTAAACAATGCTGTACGGGCATTTCCGATGTGTAGTAGTCCTGTTGGACTTGGTGCGTAGCGTACGCGGATATCTTTTGACATAGTTTCTCCTATAAAGTCTCTAGGCGTCTGCCTTTTTGCTTTCTATATTATATCACAAGTCTCGCCTGAGTCCAATGTCTACGAATAAAGAGAGTAAAAAAGAGTGGACAAGCCACTCTTTTCTTTTATTATAGACGTGCGTTAAGCTCTTTGCTCAATTCTTCAAATCCTGGTTTTCCAAGAAGGGCAAACATGTTGCGTTTGTAAGCTTCAACACCTGGTTGGTCAAATGGGTTGATGGCATTCAAGTAACCTGAAAGGGCGATAGCCAATTCGAAGAAGTAGATAGTGTATCCAAGAGTGAAGGCATCTTGCTCAGGAAGAGTTACGTACATGTTTGGTACGTCACCGTCAGTGTGGGCAAGAAGAACACCGTCAGTTGCTTTTTTGTTAACGAAGTCAACGTCTTTTCCCTGAAGGTAACCAAGTCCATCAAGATCTTCTTCCAAAGTAGGGATAATCACGTTCTTACGTGGTTTGTCAACACGGACAACTGTTTCAAACATGATACGAGTTCCTTCTTGGATAAATTGACCCAATGAGTGTAGGTCTGTTGAGAAATTAGCTGAAGTTGGGTAAATCCCTTTTTGGTCTTTTCCTTCTGTTCAGGCACCCCTTGTGGATGCATCTGCTGGAAATTCCCTTGCACTGAC
>CAJPRB010000188.1:0-2697 GCA_905372925.1 uncultured Streptococcus sp. | reverse complement strand
CATTTTCACCAAATATAGCACAATAAAAAATGCCCCCGTTTTTTAAAACTCTATTCACTTCAGAGAGAGCTTTAGGAATGTCATTTACATGATGTAGAAGCATATTAGCAATAACAATATCAAACGTTTCTTTCTCAAAAGAAACATTTTGGATATCCATTATTTCATAATTGACATTGTCTCTATTTCCAATCACTACTCTAGTAGTCTCTACCATGTCACTAGAAAAATCCGTAATTACCAATTGCTTCATCTTGTCTATAGAATCAAGATTACTTTTCCACAGTTCTCCTGTGCCGCATCCCAATTCTAGAACGTTAATTTCATCAGTAATTTGGTAGTTAGAAAAAATCCAATTATTAAAGCCCAATTTATTTTTTGAATACTTCTTATGTAGTTTTACTCTAATGTCAAGATTATCTTGTTTTGCATATTGTTCAATTACTCTATTAATCATTTTAAATTACCTCCACTTTATAATTTGACATTATATCACAAAAATAAAGGTAGCGTAAAATAAGTTGTATAAATACAAAAAGGAATAAATCCGTTATAGTAGAGTTATAACACATTACTAGAAAGAGATTTATTACTATGACTCAGTTTACCACATATTCTCCAACGTATAAAAGCTGAGTATAGTTTAGAGGAAGAATTTTAGTATTTGTTGTTAATGCAAAATAAAAAGCTTTAGAAATCAATATTTCTAAGGCCTTTTAAACTTATTAACTCTATTCCCACTCAACTGTTGCTGGTGGTTTACTTGTAATATCGTAGACGATACGATTAACGTGGTCTACTTCGTTTACGATACGTACAGAGATTTTTTGAAGGACTTCCCAAGGGATCTTGGCAAAATCAGCTGTCATACCATCGATAGAAGTGATGGCACGAATGGCGATTGTGTAGTCGTAAGTACGACCGTCACCCATAACACCGACTGAACGAACACCTGTATTAACTGTGAAGTATTGCCAGATATCACGGTCAAGACCAGCTTTGGCGATTTCTTCACGAAGGATAGCATCAGACTCACGAACAGTTTCTAGTTTTTCTTCAGTGATTTCACCCATGACACGGATCGCAAGACCTGGTCCTGGGAATGGTTGGCGCCATACGATGTGGTCTGGCATACCAAGCTCTGTACCGAGGGCACGGACTTCGTCTTTATAAAGAGTGTTCAATGGTTCAATCAATTCAAACTGCATGTCTTCTGGAAGACCACCTACGTTGTGGTGTGACTTGATAGTTTGAGCAGTATCTGTACCAGACTCAATCACGTCAGTGTATAGCGTTCCTTGAGCAAGGAATTTCACATCTTTGAGCTTGCTTGCTTCGTCATCAAAGACATAAACAAACTCATTACCGATAATTTTGCGCTTTTGCTCAGGATCAGAAACGCCAGCAAGTTTGTCAAGGAAGCGTTTTGCAGCGTCTGCTTTGACGATATTTAAACCAAACTTACCACCAAGCATGTCCATAACTTGGTCAGCCTCTCCCTTACGGAGAAGGCCGTGGTCTACAAAGATACAGATCAATTGATCACCGATTGCTTTTTGGAGAAGAACTCCAACGACAGAAGAGTCAACACCACCTGATAGGCCGAGAAGAACACGCTTGTCACCTACAGTTTCACGGATTTTCTTGATCTGCATATCGATAAAGTTGTCCATTGACCAATCACCCTTAGCTTTACAGATATTAAGAGCAAAGTTGCGAAGGATATCATTTCCATAGACAGAATGGCGAACCTCTGGGTGGAATTGGATACCATAGATGTGCTTGTCAGGGTTTTCAATGGCTGCGTAAGGACAGTCAGCAGAAGTTCCAGTACGAACAAAATCAGCTGGAATCTCTGTAACAGCATCGCCATGGCTCATCAAAACAATCTGTTCTTCAGGAGTCCCTTCAAAGAGGGCAGAAGTGGTATGAGTAAGTGGTGATTGGCCATACTCACGGTTACCAGCATCACCTGCAGGGACAACTTTTCCTCCAAGTTTATGAGTTAAAAGTTGCATACCGTAGCAGATTCCCAAAATTGGAATGCCAAGTTCAAAAATTTCTGGGTCAATATCAAATGAACCATCTTCGTATACAGAGTTTGGTCCACCAGAGAGGATGATCCCTACAGGGTTAATCGCACGAACCTCTGCGGCTGAGATTTTGTGACTTTTTAGCTCTGAAAAAACACCAATTTCACGAATACGGCGTGAAATCAGCTGGTTGTATTGGCTACCATAGTCCAGCACGATGATTTTTTCGACATCTTGCAAATCAGTTGAAATGTTGCTCATCTTTTTCCTTTCTCAAAAGAAATATCTTTTTCAATATTTTATCACAAATAGGGGTGAATTACCAACTAAACAAGGCAAAGTTTGACTTTTTCTTAGCAAATACGGTACAATAGAGAAAATATAGAAAAGAAGTGAAAATCATGTTACCAGCTTATATGAAAATCCACGATCAGATCAAGAAGGATATAGATGAGCATCATTGGAAAATCGGAGAGAGACTTCCAAGTGAGCGAGATTTAGCGGAACAGTTTCAGGTTAGTCGGATGACCTTGCGACAAGCTATCTCTCTCTTGGTTGAGGAAGGAGTTTTGGAGCGTCGTGTAGGAAGTGGAACCTTTGTTTCTAGTACTCGGGTCCAAGAAAAAATGCGGGGGACGACCAGTTTTACGGAGATTGTCAAATC
>CAJPRB010000187.1:0-2699 GCA_905372925.1 uncultured Streptococcus sp. | reverse complement strand
ATATTGAGGCCATCCAATCTCTAGAGCAGGTCGAAGCAAAGGAAGAAGAGCAAGAGCAGGCAGACAAGGAGACTGAGAGTAAGAAAGAACCTTATATCTACTATATCCTGCGCTTTGCAAGCCTTGCTGACCTGGTTGCTTTTGCTAAAACAGTGACTTTTGAGATGGAAACATCTGAACTCTATAAGATGAATGGGCACTACTATTTGACAATCTTAGTCGATGTGGAGAATCATCCTAGTCCATATCCAGCTTGGCTCTTGGCTCGTATGCGTGAGTTTGCAGACGACAGTGATATCAGTCGTTCAGTTTTGCAAGAGTATGGGCAAATCTTGATCAATCACGATGCAGTCCTTGGTTTGCAAAAGATTCGTTCATAATTTTGAAAATCAATTTTCATTTATCAAGAAAGACGAATCAGGGGATTCGTTTTTTCTTTACTAGACTGAAATAGTGATTTACTATAATAGGAATTTTCACAAAATTCTGTTATAATGGCTATATCAGAAAATTTCTAGGAGACAAACATGACAGTTAAAATTGCTTTACTTGGATTTGGTACCGTGGCAAGTGGTGTGCCATTCCTCCTAAAGGAAAATGGAGAAAAAATCGTTCAGTCAGCTCATTCAGAGATTGAAGTAGCCAAGGTATTGGTCAAGGATGAAGATGAAAAGAACCGCTTGCTTGCAGCAGGAAATGACTTTAACTTTGTAACCAATGTAGACGATATTTTATCAGACAAGGACATTACTATCGTAGTGGAATTGATGGGACGAATCGAACCTGCTAAAACCTTTATCACTCGTGCCTTGGAAGCTGGGAAGCACGTTGTTACTGCCAACAAGGACCTTTTGGCTGTCCATGGTGCAGAATTGCTAGAAATCGCTAAAGAGCACAATGTGGCACTCTACTATGAAGCAGCAGTAGCTGGTGGGATTCCAATTCTTCGCACTTTGGCAAATTCATTGGCTTCTGATAAAATCACGCGCGTTCTTGGTGTGGTGAACGGAACTTCTAACTTCATGATGACCAAGATGGTCGAAGAAGGCTGGTCTTATGATGATGCTCTGGCTGAAGCGCAAAGACTTGGATTTGCAGAAAGCGACCCTACAAATGACGTGGATGGGATTGACGCAGCCTACAAGATGGTGATTTTGAGCCAGTTTGCCTTTGGGATGAAGGTTGCCTTTGACGATGTAGCCCACAAGGGGATCCGCAACATCACACCAGAAGACGTAGCTGTAGCCCAAGATCTTGGCTATGTAGTGAAATTGGTTGGTTCTATCGAGGAAACTCCTTCAGGTATTGCTGCAGAAGTGACTCCAACCTTCCTTCCTAAAGCACATCCACTTGCCAGTGTGAATGGGGTAATGAACGCAGTCTTTGTGGAGTCTATCGGCATCGGTGAATCTATGTACTACGGACCAGGTGCGGGTCAAAAACCAACTGCAACAAGTGTTGTAGCGGACATTGTCCGTATCGTTCGTCGCTTGAATGATGGTACTATTGGTAAAGACTTCAACGAATATAGCCGTGAATTGGTCTTGGCTAATCCAGAAGATGTTAAAGCAAACTACTATTTCTCAATCTTGGCACCAGACTCAAAAGGTCAGGTCTTGAAATTGGCTGAGATTTTCAACGCTCAAGATATTTCCTTCAAGCAAATCCTCCAAGATGGCAAAGAGGGTGACAAGGCGCGTGTGGTCATCATCACACATAAGATCAATAAAGCGCAGCTTGAAAAGGTTTCAGCTGAGTTGACCAAGGTATCAGAATTCGACCTCTTGAATACCTTCAAGGTGCTAGGAGAATAAGATGAAGATTATTGTACCTGCAACCAGTGCCAATATCGGGCCAGGTTTTGACTCGGTCGGTGTAGCTGTAACCAAGTATCTTCAAATTGAGGTCTGCGAAGAACGAGATGAGTGGTTGATTGAACACCAGATTGGCAAATGGATTCCACATGACGAGCGTAATCTCTTGCTCAAAATAGCTTTACAAATTGCGCCTGACATGCAACCAAGACGTTTGAAAATGACCAGTGATGTTCCCTTGGCGCGTGGTTTGGGTTCTTCTAGCTCGGTTATTGTTGCTGGGATTGAACTAGCTAACCAACTGGGCAAGCTCAACTTATCTGACCATGACAAATTGCAGTTAGCGACCAAGACTGAAGGACATCCTGACAATGTGGCTCCAGCTATTTATGGTAATCTCGTTATTGCAAGCTCTGTTGATGGACAAGTTTCAGCCATTGTAGCAGACTTCCCAGAGTGTGATTTCCTAGCCTACATCCCAAACTATGAATTGCGTACCCGAGATAGCCGCGGTGTCTTGCCTAAGAAATTATCCTACAAGGAAGCAGTTGCAGCAAGTTCGATTGCCAATGTTGCAGTTGCAGCCTTGTTGGCAGGAGACATGGTGACTGCTGGCCAAGCGATTGAGGGAGACCTCTTCCACGAGCGCTATCGTCAGGACTTGGTGAGAGAATTTGCGACGATTAAGCAAGTAGCCAAAGAGAATGGTGCCTATGCAACCTATCTCTCTGGAGCTGGTCCGACAGTTATGGTTCTGGCTTCTCATGATAAGATGCCAACGATTAAGGTAGAATTGCAAAAGCAGTCTTTCAAAGGCAAACTTCATGATTTGAAGGTGGATACCCAAGGTGTCCGTGTAGAAGCAAAATAAAGAATAGATGACAG
>CAJPRB010000186.1:0-2719 GCA_905372925.1 uncultured Streptococcus sp. | reverse complement strand
AGTCTGGAGGAAATAGCAGAGCAGAAGGCTGGTATCTTCAAGGTCGGAAAGAAGGCGGTCATTGCCAAGCTTGCTCCAGAAGCGAAGCTTGTCTGTCAAAAAAGAGCAAGAGAGTTAGCTGTAGATCTCTATCAAGCTGGACAAGACTTCACCTTTAATGCTGGGGATTTTTCAAGTAGCCTAGCAAGATTTTCCCAGCTTAAAATCGGTTTGGAAGGCGCCTATCAGCGAGAAAATGCCTCCTTGGCCTTACAAAGCTTTCTACTTTTTATGGCGTCAAGAGAGGAAAGGGTCGAAGAGCAGCTTGTGAGACAGGCCTTGCAAGAAACTCACTGGGCAGGTCGATTGGAACGGATTCGCCCGCAAATTTACCTAGATGGAGCTCATAATCTTCCAGCCCTAACCCGTTTAGTTGAGTTTATCCAGGGGAAAATCCAGCAAGGCTATCAAGTCTGCATCCTTTTTGGCGCTCTTAAACGCAAGGATTATCAAGGAATGTTAGGCTATCTGACGAAGCAGTTGCCTCAGGCGGAACTTAAGGTAACGGGCTTTGACTACCAGGGCTCTTTGGATGAGAAGGATGTGGCGGGTTACGATTTGATTCCTTCCTATGGCGATTTTATCAGAGAATTTGAAGAAAAGGCCAATGATCAGGACTTGCTTTTCGTGACGGGCTCTCTCTACTTTATCTCGGAAGTACGAGCAAGTTTGCTAGGAAGCGATGGGATTAGTTGACCTTCTAGGTTTAAGTTGCTATACTGGGGGCAGGAGGTAATATCTGGAAACGATTCCAGCAAAATATCGGCACAAAAGAAAGGAAATCGCTATGAAAACGAAAACATTCACACTTTCTATTGCTTCCCTAGCAATTCTTAGTCTTTTAGCAGCTTGTGGATCTAAGGCACAAGCCCCTACCCAGCAATCATCTTCTAGCGCTGCTACAAGTGCTAGTCAACCACAAGCGTCCTCAAGTCAGGACGCTACTGTTGCTCAACCTACAAACATTGATGGTGCCTATACTGGAAAAGATGAGAATGACCAAATCACTCTTGTTGTAACAGGTAAAACTGGTACATGGACTGAGGTTGAACCAGATGGAGATAAGGAAATCAAGCAAGTTAGCTTTGAGCCAGAAAATCAACGTGTCATTATCGGTGATGATGTCAAAATATACACGGTTAATGGTAATCAATTGATTATCGATGATATGGACCGAGAGGCATCTGACCGAGTAGTCTTAACGAAACAATAATGATTAAGTAAAAGTTCCAATGAGATGAAATTAGTCTTTTTGGAGCCTTTTTGTTTAAAAACGTGACCAGTGCTTCTTTACTGATTTTTTACTTAAAACGCTTACAAATATTTGTAAAACACCCTATAACATCGTATACTTATAGTAAATAATCAAATAGCGCAGAGGCGCAGGAGGAAACGCATATGGCTACATTTTACGTTCCGTCAGTTAACCTTATTGGTAAAGGTGTTGTAAATGAAGTAGGCCCGTATATCAAGGAACTTGGACATAAGAAGGCCCTTTTGGTGACAGATAAGTTCATCGAAGGTAGTGATATTTTACCCAAAGTCCTAAAACCCTTAGATGCTGAAGGGATCGAATATGTGATCTTTAGCGATGTGGAGCCAAATCCGACTTGCAAGAACGTCACAGACGGAGTGGCTGCCCTGAAAGAGCATGGATGTGACTTTATCATCAGTCTTGGTGGTGGGTCTCCACAGGATGCGGCTAGTTGTATCTCTATCATCGCTACAAATGGTGGCAAACCACAGGACTACGAAGGACTTCACAAGTCTGCTGAAAAAGGGTTGCCAGTGGTTGCTATCAATACAACAGCTGGAACTTCAGCAGAAATTACTATTAACTATGTCATTACTGATGAAGAACGCAAGGTCAAGATGGTAATGGTTGATAAGAACAGTCTTGCCCTCATCTCTGTCAATGATCCAGAACTCATGCTTTCAAAACCGAAAGGATTGACAGCGGCGACAGGTATGGATGCTCTTACTCACGCTGTCGAAGCCTTAGTAACACCAGGTGCTTATAATGTGACCAAGAAACTCTCTATCGGAGCGATTGAACTCATCAAGGAGTATCTCCCTCGTGCTGTAGCTAATGGCCAAGATATCGAAGCACGTGAGGCGATGGTTAATGCTATCTTCCTCGGTGGTATGAGCTTTAACAACGCTGGTTTGGGCTACGTTCACTCAATGGCTCACCAACTTGGTGCAGTGTATAATTTACCACATGGTGTCTGCTGTGCCATGCTTCTTCCAGTTGTAGAACGCGAAAATGCCAAGCGTGTACCAGAAGCTTTCCGCAATGTAGCCAAAGCCTTGGGGCTTCATGTTGAAGGGAAAACTGATGAAGAATGTGCTGCCTACGCTATCGCTGAGATTGAAAAATTGTCTGAAACAGTAGGTATTCCGAAGAAACTCACTGAACTCGGTATCCAAGAAAAAGACTTTGACTTTGACTACCTTTCTAAGAATGCTTTGATCGATGCCTGTGCACCAGGAAATCCATTTATGCCAACCTTAGAAGAAACCATTGCCTTCTACAAAGAACTCTTCTAATTCTTAAAGTGAAAAAGAAGTTAAATAGTGCTGGGAAGAACTATCATTTTGGTAGTTCTTTTTAAGTCTCTTAATATCTTAGTTAAAAATATAAAAAGGCAAAAAGTTGCCATCTACCCCTGAACTGAGG
>CAJPRB010000185.1:0-2731 GCA_905372925.1 uncultured Streptococcus sp. | reverse complement strand
AAGCATAAAAGAGAACTTGTTTTTTTGTCTTTTGTAGGCTATATTTTACTCCTTCTCTCACAGTTCTCTTTTCAAAGAGAATCTTCGGAAGGGCAAACATGAGTCGGACAGACACATAGAGCAAAATCCAAGCAGATGCAAAAATCATCAAGCCTACTAGCCAGTGCTTGTCTTCCAGATAAGTCACGATAAAGTCTGGAATAACGATTTTATTTAAGTAATAAATTTTTAAAATTTTCCTGATGAAAGGAAAGAGCATGGCTACGTAGAAGAATACAAAGGCCATCTTACAGAAGCTCAAGCGTTTCATGAACAGAAAACTTTGCTGGAAAACTTTGCGACTGTACTCAATCAAGGTTCTCTTTTCGTGGTAGAGAAGGTGACGCGCCCCAATAAAGAGTAGGCAAATCTGGAAATAGGCCACCAAAAGATTGATTACAATCAAGACGAGAAAGGCCAGACTGATTAAAGGAGAACTCGTGATAATGGCAAAAATATTATTGTAAGAAATAAACAAATAGCCCGTCTGGCTGAGTAAAAGACCAGCAAGAAAAGAATTGAGAGGTAACCACAGATATTCCACCATCATGAAAATTAAGAAAAAGAGGAAGAGAACTTTATCTAGGTTGAGGTAAATTTTCCTAAAACCTAGTTTTTTAGGTTTTTCAGGTTTCATAGGCACTCCTAGTCTAGAAATTGAGATAAGTCTAGCCCACCAAAAGGATTCATGGATAGATTACTCTGTTCTTCTAACAATAGTTTTCCTTCGTCAGACTCCAAAAAAGTTTCATAAACACGCGCTGTCATGCGGGCATCTTCTAAACTATTATGTGACTTACCATGAAAGCCTAAGAAATTCGCCACAGTTTGCAATTTAAGATTAGCTATGCCGTGTAGGTCAGAACTACGGCGTTCAAAAGCCTCATCATATAGGTCGACCTTGTACTGGTCACGATAGTCCAAGCCATGCTCCAAGAGAATAGGTAAATCACTCTTGGATGCATTGTATCCAACGATAGGTGAATTGCCAACAAAAGCCTGAAAGTCCTGTAAAACTTGTTCTACTTTTGGCGCATCTTTCAAGGTTTCAGCTGTAATTCCTGTCAAACCATTGATAAAACTCTTTAAAGGTACGCTGGTATGGACATAAGAATCAAAGGCATCTATTTCATGACCATCTTGAAAATGAACTGCTGACACCTGAATTAAATGGGTAACTCCTTCGTGTTGATTGAATTCTAAGTCAAAGGCGATATAGTCTCTTAATTTTTCCATCTTTTACCTCAATTCCGACTTAATTTAAACTATAAATAAGAAAAGAAGCTATTAGGTTAGTGAATAACCCAAACAGCTTCTTTATTTTCCTCCAAACAGGCGAGCAAAAAAGCCTCTTTTGGTTGCTTGGACTTCTTCTTTTGCTTGGTCCAACTCTAGTTTCAAGCTTTCTTGATCCTTCATAGCTTGAAGAGTTAACTGTTGCTGTTGGTCCAATTGTTTGTCCTTTTCAGCAATCTGGCGGTCTTTGATGCGCATCTGCTCATCTTTTTCTGCCAGCTGCTGGTCCTTGGCCTTGAGTTGCTCGTACAATCGAAGAATTTCAGCATTTTTCTCATCGACCAAGATTTCCATCAGTTCACGTTGTTTGACATCATCACTGACTGGTTCATCTTCAAAAATCGTTTTTTTATAGATTTCTTCTAGCTTGATTAAGCCACTTCGAGTAACTACTGTTACACCTTTGTCATTTTTTTTCGTGTCCTCTTCGGGAAGTTCTTTGACACGATTGTTGATTGCCTGACGAGATAGGCCTAAGACCTCTGCAATCTCACTGACGGTCATTTCAATACTCATAATATCCTCTGAAACGTTTTCTAGCTTTTCTTTATTTAAATCTTATCATAAGCTAGATAAACTGTCAAATTTCCGCTTAATTCAAGGCCTTTAAAAAGGCTAGTAAGACTTGGGCCGAACGACGTCCAGCTTCGATAATAAACTCATCAAAAGAGATAGAGGCTTCGTGATTGGCATTGTCACTCATAGCACGAATGACGAGGAAAGGTAGGCCAAGAGTCTGAGCCGCTTGAGCAATGGCCGCCCCTTCCATTTCAACTGCTAAAACAGCTGGAAAGTGGGATTTGATACTAGCAATCTTATCATCCCCAGCTATAAAACTGTCCCCTGTAGCAATCAAGCCTAGGTGCCAAGTCTGTTCTACTTGAGATAAACTTTCTTTAATCCCAGTGATAAACTTCTGATCTGATTCAAAGTAAAGAGGTTGACCAGCCATCTGACCATAAGCATAGCCAAAAGCAGTCACATCCACATCATGGTAAGCCAACTTATCCGCAATCACTACATCTCCAACGGCAATCCCTTCTGCAAGTGCACCTGCTGATCCTGTATTAATAATGGCTTCTACTTGGAAGTGGTCAGCTAACACCGCTACACTCATAGCCGACATAACTTTCCCAATCCCACTCTGAACTAGGACAACTTCTGTCTTGCCAATAGTACCAGTGTAGTAAGTATTTCCTAAGACTTGGACTTCTTTGGGTTTATCCAAATTCTGAGTCAAATATAGGAGCTCTTCTGGCATGGCAGCAATGATTCCAATTTTCATTTCATTTCCTTTCAATTACAAGAGTTTCATTGCCAAAACTAGCAAAATCAAAAGTAGGATGACTGCAAACAAGATGCGATTGAGTTTCGAATTAAAAACATTTCTCTTAGT
>CAJPRB010000184.1:0-2742 GCA_905372925.1 uncultured Streptococcus sp. | reverse complement strand
TTAATTTTTTCTTTTTGTAAATTATACAATTTCTCAGCCTCTGCCCGTTTTTTGGTCAGAGTATCGATTTCTTCGAGAATAGATTCTCTCGTATCCAAGTAGTCTTTTTGTGCCTTTTCTAAAACTTCTTTAGCTTCTTTTTCAGCCCTATCATGAGCTTCAATAACAAGAGATTTGGCATAAATGATTGCCTCACCGATCTCTTTTTCTTGATTCTTCATAGAGTCGATTTTTTTACGTAAGGATTCGATTTTTTCATTCTTCTTTTTAATTTCACGATCGAATCCTTCCTCTAATGCTTCGATACAATCTTCGACTTCCTTAGCACGGTAGTTACCGAACAATGTTTTCTTCAGTCTCATTTTGCTCCCTCTATTCCTTACTTATTCTGATTTACACCACTACCCCTCATTGTAGCATAAAATAGCGCAAATTGCTATTCTTTTCTAAGCTCCAAATAAGGAAAATATCCTAAGCGCTATCAAGCAAAACCCGAACTTAGCTTAAAGCTCATCCATTTCTAAAAAAATGTCTGATTGATAGGTCAGACATTTTTAAAAGTAAAAACATGAACACTACTTCTAGGGTAGAAGAAATTCAGTCATTACTCCCTATTTTAAAAATTTAGTTCCGTCCAAGTAAGTGGTGTATAGCCAAGTAATTCCACACCATCATACTCAACTGTTTTCACGATCTCTTGGATGTTTGTTTTCAATTCTTCAGTTGCTACACTATTTGAATCATCCAAGACCACATCATCTTCCACGACGAAGAGTGGTTTTTGGTAACGATCATAAAGATTGTTCATCACGAGACGAAGTCCCACAGAATCAATGCGATTTTGATTTTGGCCATTACTTGCATATTTGTTGATAAAAACTTCTTGGGAATTGCTTGATGCATAATAACTGAAGCTGACAAAGTCAATTTTCCCATCTCTTAGGACAAAGAGGTCGTCATTTTCAATATCCAAGGCGATTTGATCACGTTCCAAACGACGCAAAAAGTGATTTGGGTAGTATCCACGCACTTGCACGTCTGTAAACAAATAATTTTCCCTATCTTTGACTTCTGCTTCCATTACATCAATAGCATTTTCAGTTTGCTGACTGTAGTTTTTACTAACAACCATCATCCCACCAAACTGAAACTCTGGGTTGATTGCTTTTCCGAGCTTGATTGCACGTGCAGAAGCAACTAATTGATAATGAGCTGCTTGCCAAATCACCTGTTCTTGATTGTCATCTGCTCCAAAAGACAATCCCCCACCAAGAAACGGCAAATGGTGCAAAACATTGAACTCATTGAAGGTAATCCAATACTTCACTTTGTCCTTAAAGTACTGAAAGACAGCTTCTGCATAACGCTCAAAGAGTTCAATCATCTTGCGGCTTTTCCAAGCTCCATATTTTTCGTATAGATTCAACGGAAGGTCAAAGTGACTCAAGGTCACAATCGGTTCGATATCTTTTTCTAATACGTCATCGATGATTGCTTCATAATATTTCAATCCCTCTTCACTCGGCTGCAGCTCTTCACCATTTGGAAAGATGCGTGCCCAAGAAATCGAGATTCTATAGGCATTAAAACCCATTGATTGAATCAAATTCAGCTCTTCCGTGTACTCTCTCTGACCTACTGAAGCAAATCTCCCTAGGATATCATAAGATCCTAAAGGTACATTTTTGTAGTCAACTGTTCCATTCAGAACTTCTATCCGAGACTGGTCAACTGGTAATACATCTGTAGTACCCAAACCTTTGTTACTATTTGACATCATATTTCTAATCATAGTGGCTCCTTTTGATTTTTATTATTTCTATTTAATGATTGCAAGTTCTGTTTAGAAGGATTTCTCATCTTCCCTTTTTTGAGTAATAGCAGCCAAACCAGACAATTCACTTGCAACATTTCTTAAGTCACGTGCTAGGGGCTGCGAACCTGGTCTGAGTAGGTGATAGAGTTGGCGTTCCGTCATCCTTAAATTTGTTCCATTTGATTCTGAATAGTGAGACAGATGTTTCAGAGAGTCTTGCAAATCTACATTCTTTATTGATTCTTCTCTATTTTCAAGCTCCTGTTGCTCCTCAGCAATATGTGCTTGAGACAATCCCTCTTCAGAAATTTCAGGTGTCATCACTTCTTGCACTTTTTGCTGGTGAGTTAGAGGGCTCATATCCAGTTCAGAGAGGCTCTTATACAGACGTTCCGAAGCATGCAAGTCATGCGCGAATACCTCTGTCTCCGCCACACTCTGTCTATAGGAACCAAATTCTGATTCTAACATACTATAGGATTGAGATAGGGATGCTTTCCTTAAACTCACCGAATCAGCTACACTCTGACTTTGACTTAAAGATTCAGATATTTGTTGGCTTTGACTTAAGGATTCGGACTCGCTGAGATAGAGGATTTCGCTCAAACTTAACGACTCGGACTCAGAAAGTAGATGGGAAATCATCTCACTCAAGGAATGAGATTCGGAAATCGATTCCCACTCACTCTGGCTCAGGCTATAGAACTCGGACTCTGAGGCACTCTGACTCGCTTGTTCTGATTCGGAGCAGCTCCACCACTCTGATTCTGAGTTGCTTTGAGATTCCGAAACGGATTCCCATTCACTCTGGCTCAGGCTATAGAACTCAGACTCGGAAATACTCTGACTTGCTTGTTCTGATTCGGAATAGCTCCACCACTCTGATTCTGAAGAGCTTTGGGATTCGGATATGGATTCCCATTCAC
>CAJPRB010000183.1:0-2802 GCA_905372925.1 uncultured Streptococcus sp. | reverse complement strand
GTCCTCAATCACCTGATGAGGATAGAGAAAACTTCCCATACTATGATCCAAAGGCTGAGCTTGCTTTTATGAAAGAAGCGATTGCTGCAGATATCTATATCGTTGGTGTCTGTCTTGGTGCGCAGCTCCTATCTGTTGCCTATGGTGCTGAGTATGAACATAGTCCAGAGCGTGAGATTGGCGTTTATCCTGTGAAATTGACGATGCAAGGTCTAACAGATCCTCATGTCAGCTTGTTCGGAGAAAACTTAGAAACTGGCCACTGGCATGGTGATATGCCAGGGCTGACAGAGGATGCTGTTGTTCTTGCGACGAGTCAAGGTTGTCCACGTCAGATTATTCGCTTCAGTCCGAAACATTATGCCTTTCAGGCTCATTTGGAATTTGATGCAGAAGCAGTAGATTTCTTGATTGCTGCAGACGGTGAAGCTGTTTTGGAAGAACAAAGTCAAAATCTGACTTTTGTTCAAAAACCTGAAACTATTCGTAACTACGATTATCGAGAAATGAATGCGAAACTCTATGCATTTTTGGATTCATTAACAAGTTAAAAATAACAGAAAGGTAGAGCGTGTGTTCTGATTTGAACACGAGCGGAAAACTTTTCTAAAAACATTGAAAGGTAGGGTAGTTTGGTTTTGAATTGAACCTGAGCTATTCTCCTATTTATCATCTAAATTAAGAAAGAAAGGAATTGAACCCACCCTAAAAGCAGTGGGAAAAAGATAGTTGGTCTAGCGAGCATCGCTCACTGCGCCCAACTCCTATTTTCCCTTTGCTTTTTGACGGGTTTGGTATCTTATATTATGTCTATCCATATTGCTGCTAAGCAGGGTGAAATTGCTGATAAAATTCTTCTTCCAGGGGATCCTCTTCGTGCTAAGTTTATTGCGGAGAATTTCCTTGAAGATGCTGTTTGTTTTAATGAAGTGCGTAACATGTTTGGCTACACTGGTACTTACAAGGGTCACCGTGTATCTGTCATGGGAACTGGGATGGGAATGCCATCTATTTCGATTTATGCGCGTGAGTTGATTGTGGACTACGGTGTGAAAAAATTGATCCGCGTGGGAACTGCGGGTTCTTTGAATGAAGATGTCCACGTCCGTGAATTGGTTTTGGCACAAGCAGCTGCAACCAACTCAAACATCATCCGCAACGACTGGCCACAGTATGATTTCCCACAAATCGCTAGCTTTGATTTGCTTGATAAGGCCTACCATATCGCTAAAGAACTCGGTATGACAACCCACGTTGGGAACGTTTTGTCTTCTGATGTCTTTTATTCAAACTACTTTGAAAAGAACATCGAGCTTGGTAAATGGGGAGTCAAGGCTGTGGAAATGGAAGCGGCAGCCCTTTACTATCTTGCTGCCCAACACCACGTCGATGCACTTGCTATCATGACCATTTCTGATAGCTTGGTAAATCCAGATGAAGACACCACTGCAGAAGAACGCCAAAACACCTTCACCGATATGATGAAGGTTGGTTTGGAAACCTTGATTGCAGAGTAAAATGTAAAAGAAAATCCTGAATTCACTTGAAATCAGGATTTTTTCATAGATGCGATTTTTTCTGGGTCTGGTGTAGGTTACAAAGCCAGGTTTTCCACCAGTTGGTTTGTTGAGTTTCTTGACTTCAATCATATCCACTTGCACGAGATTTGACAAGCGCCCTTTGGAGAAGTAGGCAGCCAGTTCGGCCGCGTCCGTCTTGACTTCATCAGAAGGATTAAGATTTCCTGAGATGACGACATGGCTGCCAGGGATGTCCTTGGCATGGAACCAAAGTTCCTCCTTGCGGGCCATTTTAAAGGTTAGCTCTTCATTTTGCAAGTTGTTACGACCGACATAGATGATGGTTTTGCCATCGCTAGCCAGATACTGTTCTGGTTTTTTACGTTTCTGGATTTTCTCTCGTTGTCTTCTTCGGATGAAGCCTGTTTGAATCAATTCTTCACGGATTTCAGCGATTTCCTCCAGCCCAGCTTGGTTGAGAACGGTCTCCACACTTTCTAGATAGAGAATGGTTGCCTTGGTTTCTTCAATCAACTCAGTCAAGTATTTGACAGCTTCTTTGAGTTTCTGGTAACGTTTAAAATAGCGTTGGGCATTCTGACTGGGAGTTAGTGCCTTATCAAGCGCAATGGTGATAGGTTGGTTGGTGTAGTAGTTGTCTAGGATAACCTGGTCTTGGTCATTAGGCACTTGGTGGAGGAAGGTTGTCAGCAATTCACCCTTTTGGCGAAATTCCTCAGCATTGTCTGTCGCCAATAACTCTTTTTCTTGTTTTTGGAGTTTATGACGATTTTTTTGGAGTTCATTTTCAACACGCCGAATCAGTTCACTGGCTTGCTGCTTGACACGGTCACGCTCGGCTTTGTCCTTATAGTAGCTATCCAAGAGCTCTGATAGATTGGCAAAAGGGTCTCCTACACTGTTCGTAAAAGGAACTGGGCTGAAGGAAGTCTCTGTTAAGCATGGTTTGGTTTCTTGACTGAAAAAGTTACGGAAAGTGGACAGTTTATCATGAATCAATAGACTTTCCAGTTCGTTTGCCGTATCGCGTCCTAGACCTTGAAAGAGACTCTGAAGATTTTTTGCTGTTAGTTCTTGGGTTTGCAGAATTTCAAAGAGCTTTTCATCCTTGACAGTAAAAGGATTGAGAGACTCGGTGCTTGGCGGAGCGATATAGGTCGATCCAGGAAGCAAGGTGCGGTAGCTATTTTGCGAAAAGCCGACGTGTTTGATGACTTCGAGGATTTTATGGCTACTTTTATCCACGAGGAGAATATTACTG
>CAJPRB010000182.1:0-2808 GCA_905372925.1 uncultured Streptococcus sp. | reverse complement strand
CAAGAGCAAGCTCCTTGCCTTCAACTTCTGTCTCTGCCAAGGCGACACGGCGAGTATGGTAGTCCGTTGGGTCATCTACATCAGACACTAAAATTTCACGCGCCTTAATAGGCGTTTTAGATAAGATTGCTACACCTTCATGGTAGCGGTCATAGCCGATGTGATTGTAAGCCCAAGTCCAGTAGTAATTCTTCCCTTTCTCAGCCAACTTTTCAACCAGAAGTCGGACATAGTGGTCTTGATGAATGGGTTCTGCCGCTGGCAAAGCTTGATAAAGATGATCAACCTCCACTTCTGGAGAAATAATTTCTTGATTGATTTCTTGGAAGCAAATCAAATCATAGTCTTTTTCAAGAATATCCTGGAGTAAGAGCTGGAATTTTTCTTCTGCTTCCTTCTCCATCCAACTGTGGGTATTGAGTGTTAAAAATTTCATGCTTTTCTCCTAAAACAAGAGGTTGGAAAACAGCTTCCAACCTCAAGTATATTACAATTCTACTTTAGCAACTGCTGTTTTAGCTGCAAGAGAACCAGTTTGTTCTAATTTAACAGATTTGAGAACATCTCCATTTGTGAAGACAACCACTGTTGAAGTTTCACGACCTGCTGCACGGATAGCATCCAAGTCAGCTGTAACAAGAAGATCACCAGCAGCAACCTTTTGTCCTTCAGAAACGTGAACTGTGAATGGTTTACCTTCAAGGCTTACAGTATCCAAACCGATGTGAACAAGTACTTCAAGACCTGCTTCAGTCACAAGACCAAGAGCGTGTTTTGTTGGGAAGATACTTGATACAGTACCAGAAACTGGAGATACGATATTTCCATTGGCTGGTTCTACTGCAAAACCATCACCCATCATTTTTTGAGCAAAAACTGGGTCTTTCACTTGTTCCAAGGCAATGACTTGACCGTCAGCTACTGAGTAAACATCTTCAGTTACACCTTTGAAATGTACAGTGTTTTGTTGAGCTTCGGTCATTTGACTTGGAAGAGTTTCAGGAATTACTTCACCTGAGTCAAGGATATCTTGGATATCAGATTTCAACACGTCAGCCTTTGGTCCGTAGATAGCTTGGACACCTTGTCCTTTCATGACAAGACCCATAGCTCCTTCAGCTTTCCATTGTTCCTCAGTACCAACACGATCTGCGTCCTTAACAGTTACACGAAGACGAGTCATACATGCATCTACATCTACGATGTTTGCACGACCACCAAGAAGGTTAATGATATTTACAGCTTGAGAAGCAACTGCAACTTTTGTTTCACCTGAAGCTACATCTTCTGATGCTCCTTCAGCAGTTTCATAGTTTCCGTTACGTCCTGGAGTTGCGTAGTTGAATTTCTTAATCATGAAGTTCGCGATGAAGTACATGATCACAGCAAAGAGGACAGTTACCCAGATAAAGTTAATAATATCCATACCAAGACCAGCATTGATAGCTAGTGGAGTACGAGTCAAGAATTCGATTGAACCGAATGAGTGCATACGAAGGTGAACGATGTCAGCCATAGCAAAGGCAGCACCTTGAACAAGAGCATACACTAGGTAAAGAGGTGTTGCGATAAACATAAACATATACTCGATAGGTTCAGTAACCCCTGTCAAGAATGTTGCAAGGGCTGTCGCAATCATCATACCTTTGTATTGGTGTTTCTTGTCAGCATCAACATTACGGTAGATAGCAACGATGACACCCATCAAGATACCGAATGAACCGATCATTTGACCAACTTTGAAACGAGCTGGAGTGATAGTTGTAAGAAGGTGTTGGTATTGGTCAGCATTTGAACCTTTAAGGTTAACAAGGTCTGTCACCCAAGCAAGCCAAAGTGGGTCTTGACCAAATACTTGTGTACCTTTTGCTGCTCCAGTAAGGATTTCGTATGTTCCACCAAGAGCTGTATAGTTCATTGGGATAGTGAGCATGTGGTGAAGACCAAATGGCAAGAGCAAACGTTCCAAGGTACCATACAAGAATGGTGCGAGAATTGGTGCAGTTTCTTGTGAGTTGGCAATCCAAATACCAAAGCTATTGATACCTGTTTGAACTACTGGCCAGAAAGCAGCAAGTGCAATCGCTGCAATTGTTGAACGAAGAATAACGACAAATGGTACAAAACGTTTACCATTAAAGAATGAAAGTGCGTCTGGAAGTTTACGGTAGTTGTAGTATTTGTTATAGGCAGTTGCCCCTACAAAACCTGAGATAATCCCTACGAAGACACCCATGTTAAGGGCTGGTGCTTCAAGAACACTGATAAAGTAATCAGCAACTTTGATTGATCCACCAAATAGTGTTGAAACCATGGCATTAGGATCTTTTAACATATCTCCTGACACACCAAAGATAGTACCTGTGATGCGGTTAATCAAGATGAAGGCAAGTCCTGCTGCAAAAGCACCACCTGCACGTTCTTTAGCCCAGCTTCCCCCAATAGCTAGGGCAAACAAGATATGAAGGTTACCAATAACCCCCCAACCAATTTGCTCAAGGATTCCACCTGTAATCACTAGAGGAGCAAGATTTGGGTCAATCATCACGATTGATTTACCGATTGAGATCATCAATCCAGCCGCTGGCATAACGGCGATCACCACCATTAGAGCCTTACCGAATTTCTGCCAAAACTCGAAAGACAAGACATTTTTGAATGTAGCTTTCATCATTCAAATCTCCTTTATTTTATTTAGGCAAACGTTTTACGAAAACGTTTGCACTTGTTTATAATTTAATTATACCACTTTATTTTTTTTTGTAAAGGCTTTTATAAAAAAAATTTGACTATTTCTCTCAAATTTTT
>CAJPRB010000181.1:0-2833 GCA_905372925.1 uncultured Streptococcus sp. | reverse complement strand
AATCAACCGTGAGGACTTGTTCCAGCTGATTTCCTATTCTTATATTTCAAAAGCTGAGAAAGGTGGTCTTGTTTTTCCGAGTAAGCACAAGGTTGTTGATAATGAGATAGGAAAGCTAGCAGGTTATGGAGCTTTGTTGAAGAAATTGTCTATACAAATCCCTCAAAAGGCTTCATCTTATAATGAATTTTGTGAAATGATGGAAAGCTCCGAAGAAATTTTTAAAAGGAATATTGATAAGGAAGTGGGGAGAAACTAATCTCTCCACTTTTTATATCCGAACCATAAAATCCGAACTTTATTACTTTATAATTGAAATTATTTGACAAAATCTGTACTTTGGTTTATAATAAATTAAGGAAACGTCGTAAAAGACGTAGGGATGCGCAAGCATAGGTAGGTCATTACAAAAGAAACGAGACATCGATATGTTAAATGAATTTCCAATTTTTGATTACGAAGATATTCAGTTGATCCCAAACAAATGTGTCATTAAAAGCCGTTCAGAAGCGGATACGAGTGTCACACTTGGAAATCATACTTTTAAGCTACCTGTTGTACCAGCCAACATGCAGACGATTTTGGATGAGAATGTCGCAGAGCAACTGGCTAAAGGCGGTTACTTCTACATTATGCACCGTTTTGATGAAGCTGGGCGCATTCCTTTTATCAAACGCATGCACGATCAAGGGCTCATTGCTTCCATTTCTGTTGGTGTTAAGGACTACGAGTATGATTTTGTTAGTCAACTCAAAGCTGATGCTCCGGAGTATATCACGATTGACATTGCTCATGGTTATGCAGATAGTGTGATTTCTATGATTCAGCATATCAAGAAAGAATTGCCAGATACTTTTGTCATTGCTGGTAACGTGGGAACGCCAGAAGCTGTACGTGAATTGGAAAATGCTGGTGCGGATGCTACCAAGGTTGGAATCGGTCCTGGTAAGGTTTGTATCACCAAGGTCAAGACTGGTTTTGGTACAGGTGGTTGGCAGTTGGCAGCACTTCGCTGGTGTGCTAAGGCTGCGCGTAAACCAATCATAGCTGATGGAGGGATTCGTACTCATGGTGATATTGCTAAGTCTATCCGTTTCGGTGCTAGCATGGTCATGATTGGTTCCCTATTTGCAGGACATATCGAAAGCCCAGGAAAGACGATTGAAGTCGACGGCGAACAGTTCAAAGAATACTATGGTTCAGCTTCACAATATCAAAAGGGTGCTTATAAAAATGTGGAAGGAAAACGCATCTTACTTCCAACAAAAGGGCATTTGCAAGATACCCTTACTGAGATGGAGCAGGATCTGCAAAGTGCCATTTCCTACGCAGGTGGACGCAAGGTTGCTGACCTCAAGCACGTTGATTATGTGATCGTGAAAAACTCTATCTGGAATGGTGATGCATCCCACTAATGGAGGCATACCCCACCCAAAAAACTTGTTATTAGAGCAAATTTCTGTTATAATAAGACAAGTTTCCACCCTTAGTGTAATGGATATCACGTAAGATTCCGGTTCTTGAGATGGGGGTTCGATTCCCTCAGGGTGGATGTAAATAGCTTAAGAAAGCCTTTAAATAAGGCTTTTTTCTTTATATTTTTCCTAAAATTGAAAATTTTCTTCTAAAAAAGCTAAATTTTCTTTAGTCTCGTTTTAAAGTGACTCAGGGGGCTTTTTTTGTTATAATAGAAAGGATCATAATTATTAGAAAGAGGTTGGTATGAAAGAATTACAAACTGTACTGAAGAAACGTTTTGCAATCGAATTTGCAGACAAAAAGCTACTGGAAACGGCCTTTACTCATACGAGTTATGCCAATGAGCACCGCCTCTTAAAAATTTCACACAATGAGCGCTTGGAATTTTTAGGAGACGCTGTTCTGCAATTATTGATTTCAGAATACCTGTATAAAAAATATCCTAAGAAACCAGAGGGAGATTTGTCCAAACTCCGTGCCATGATTGTTCGCGAGGAGAGTTTGGCTGGTTTTGCGCGTGATTGCCAGTTTGATCAGTTTATCAAGCTAGGTAAAGGAGAAGAAAAGTCTGGTGGGCGCAATCGTGACACCATTCTTGGTGATGCTTTTGAAGCCTTTCTGGGTGCTTTGCTTTTAGACAAAGATGTGGCTAAGGTAAAAGAGTTTATCTATCAGGTCATGATTCCTAAGGTGGAAGCAGGTGACTTTGAAATGATTAAGGATTACAAGACTCATCTGCAAGAGTTGCTCCAGGTCAATGGAGATGTGGATATTCGCTACCAGGTTATCTCTGAAACGGGACCTGCTCATGATAAGGTTTTTGATGTAGAAGTTCTGGTTGAAGGAAAGAGCATCGGAAAAGGCCAAGGCCGTTCTAAAAAATTAGCAGAGCAAGAGGCTGCAAAAAATGCCGTTGAGAAGGGGCTGGATTCATGTATTTAAAGGAAATTGAGATTCAGGGATTCAAGTCCTTTGCTGACAAGACCAAAGTCGTCTTTGACCAAGGTGTGACGGCTGTCGTTGGGCCAAATGGATCTGGTAAATCAAATATCACAGAAAGTTTGCGATGGGCCTTGGGGGAGTCTAGTGTCAAAAGCCTTCGTGGGGGCAAGATGCCCGATGTCATTTTTGCTGGGACTGAAAGTCGTAAACCGCTCAATTATGCCTCTGTTGTCGTGACCTTGGATAATGAAGATGGCTTTATCAAGGATGCGGGACAAGAAATTAAGGTAGAACGCCATATTTATCGTAGTGGAGATAGTGAGTATCGAATTGATGGCAAGAAAGTTCGTCTACGTGATGTACATGACCTTTTCTTAGATACAGGTCTGGGACGGGATTCCTTCTCTATTAT
>CAJPRB010000180.1:0-2852 GCA_905372925.1 uncultured Streptococcus sp. | reverse complement strand
TCCCAGTCCTCTTGGGCACTTTTGTTTTCTTGACTAAGGATTAGGTTTTCAATTCGACCATGGTAATTGTCAATAGCTGCATACAGAGGAAGTTTGTTCTTGTGATGGTCTAGCTCTTTTTCTAATTCTGTAGCTACATCATTCAAAATCGCTATATGCATCAAGTGATCCTTGCTTTCCTCTTGTTCCTCAGATAAGTAGGGGAGAACCAGTAAACCTGTTAAAAAGCTCAATAGTGTAACGCCTGCTACAAGGAAGAGCAACAGAGGATATTCCTGCTCTAAATGACTTGGTATGAGGAGAATGGTCGCGATAGATACTGTCCCTTTAACACCAGAGAAGGTTAAAAGAAGCATATCTTTCATGTACTTATGAATCTTTTTCTTAAGTCGACGCGTCCTTACAAAGTAAAAACCAGCAATCATGACAAAGCGGATCGCAAAAAGCAAGAAGGTCAGAACGACAACTGAAAGTAGTAAAAGAAAGGGATTGTAGAGAGAATTAGACAGAATCGGCTCTGCAATCAACTCTAATTCCATTCCCAAGAGAACAAAGACTGATCCGTTAAGCATAAAGGTCACTGTGTGCCAGACGGTCTCCGTCACGGTGTCTACTTGAGCCTCAAGGAGCGTAATTTTCTTAAAGCGGCTGGCCTTCAAAATACCTGCAACCACTACAGCGATAATTCCTGAAACATGAAACTCTTCTGCGATAAAAAAGGTCATGAGTGGTAAACTTAACTCTAGCAATAGTTCACTGGCTATATCTATCGCTCTTACACTCAGTAGAAATGTATGCAAGAAACGATTGACCATAGCTGTCACAAAACCAACTACAAAGCCACCCATAATAGAGAGAACCAAGGACTTTCCAGCCTGACCAATAGAAAAAGTTCCTGTTGTCCAAGCAACAAGAGCCATCTGAAAGGCAACCAAACCAGAAGCATCATTTAAAAGACCTTCTCCTTTTAGGATATTGGAAACCCTTTTAGGAAAACGAAAACGCTCAGAAAGAGACGCAAAGGCAACCAAATCTGTTGGCCCAAGTGCCGCTCCAACTGCTAAACAGGCAGCCAAAGGAAGACTGATCCAAAGGAAGTGAGCCATGCCCCCCAAGCTTAAGGTCGAGACAAAAATCACAGGAAAAATCAGAAAGACAACAATCCGCCAGTGCTTCAAAATGGACGTAATATCTGCTTCTTCTGCCTCCCGGAAAAGTAAGGGACCAATAACCATGGCCAGAAACAGCTCTGTATTGAGATGAAAGTCCGCATCGGGAACAAATAAGCCAATCCCAATCCCCAAAAGGATTTGCACAAGAGGAAGGGGCAAAAAAGGGAGAAGTTTATTGGTCGTGGTTGAAATGATTAAGACAACTAAAAATAGAATCAAGTAAATGAGTAATTCCACACAATTCCTCCTTAATCTTTTTTACAACAAGATTCAAAAATCTCCTTTTGCTCTTGGATTTTCTGATCAATCTTGGAACAGTCTTTGTGCTCAATTTTTTTCTGGCACCGTTCCATTTCAAGAGCCACTAATTTTTTCTTGATTTTAAGCATCTTTTTGCTCATATGTGCTTCGTCGAGCACTCCGACTGCTCGCTCGTGATGCGTTGACTCGACAAAATTTTGGCGCATAGCCTCTAGCTTCTCACGAAGGTATTGTTTATCCATGTCTATATCTTTCTAATTTTTCAATCATAACTAAAAATGGTGGATTGTTAACTTGGTTGAGTGTCCGATAAATGGCAGCTGTATACTCTTGTTGGTTCAACTGGCTAACAAAATCCAATACAGCATCCCTCTCAGTATCTCCTCCCTCATGACCATAGTAGATCATAATGGCAATCCGTCCCCCCCTGACAAGCAAATGGCACAGCTTTTCTAAAGCTTCAATAGTAGTCTGAGGTTGTGTAATGACAGATTTGTCAGCAGAAGGCAGATAACCCAGATTAAAAATCCCTGCCTTAACTTCTGTCACAAACTGGTCAAGCGTCTCATGACCTTGCAAGATTAACTGGGCATTTGTCATTCCAGCCTGATCCAAACGCTCTTGCGTCTTCTCCAAAGCCTGCTCCTGGATATCAAAGGCATAGACTTGCTTGGCTAGCTTGGCTAGAAAAAGGGTATCATGCCCATTACCCATGGTCGCATCCACTACGATATCATTCTGAGTCACAACCTCAGCCAAAAAATCATGTGCCATCTCAAGTGGTCTTTTCATTTTTAAACTCCTGTTTTACAGCCTTGCATCCTTGCACACTTCCACGACGGCGCATCTCATTCTCTATGCTATTCAAAACTTCCCATTTATTAAGGCTCCACATAGGGCCAATCAGCATATCTCTAGGCGCATCTCCCGTGATTCGATGGATGACGATATGCTTGGGAATGATTTCCAGTTGGTCACAAATGACCTTGACATATTCATCCTGACTCATCAGTTGCAAGCGTCCCTCATGGTAATCTCGCTGCATCCGTGTATTGGTCATGAGGTGAAGCAAGTGCAGCTTAATACCTTGAATATCATTATCCGTAACACAGCGACGAACATTTTCGACCATCATCTCATGAGTTTCCCCAGGCAGCCCGTTAATCAAATGAGAAACAATCTCAATCTTAGGATATTTCCTCAAGCGCTTGACCGTTTCCACGTACAATTCATAAGAATGAGCACGGTTAATCAGGTCAGAGGTTGCTTCAAAGGTTGTCTGTAAGCCCAATTCTACCGTCACATGCATGCGTTCCGATAACTCAGCCAAATATTCGATGGTTTCATCGGGTAAACAGTCTGGCCGTGTTCCGATATTAATCCCTACTACACCTGGCTCGTTGATAGCCTGCTCGTAAC
>CAJPRB010000179.1:0-2861 GCA_905372925.1 uncultured Streptococcus sp. | reverse complement strand
CCCCGAACCCGAAGGAGCGGATTTACAGTCCGCCGCGTTTAGCCTCTTCGCTATCTCTCCAATGCTTAACGAAAACTATTATATCATGAAATTTTCAAAAAAACAAGCATTATTTTGTTAAATTATAGTTTTCAATCAAAATTTCCACAGCTTTCTCAAGTTTTTTATAAAAACTATCGACATTTCCATTCTTTATGATGGCAAATTGACTATCTAATTCGGCAATTTCGCCAATGACCTTTTTTCCAATTGTCAAAACGTAACCTTCATAACTGTCTTTTCCAACAGTCACTTTTGCATCTGTTAATTGGATTTCAATTTTCTTATCTTTTTTACTCATACTGTACCTCTTTTCACTTTTTCTATTGTACAAGAAAATGCTCAAACTAGCAAGAAAAAACTCCATTTCAGCCCTTACAACTGCTACGGAGTTCTTCTTTACTTCATGTCTTTTAGTCCACTTTGACAATCCATCCCTCTGGGGCTTCAACATCACCGAATTGGATACCGGTCAATTCATCATAGAGTTTACGTGTAACAGGACCTACTTCTGTTTCACTATAGAAAACATGGAAATCGTCACCGTGTTGGATTCCCCCAATTGGAGAGATAACTGCTGCTGTTCCACAAGCACCTGCCTCGACAAAACGATCCAGATTATCGATTGGAACATCGCCTTCAATTGGGGTTAAGCCCAAGCGATGTTCTGCCAAGTAAAGCAAAGAGTACTTGGTAATGGATGGCAAGATTGACGGACTTAATGGTGTAACGAATTCATTGTCTGCCGTGATTCCAAAGAAGTTGGCTGATCCGACTTCTTCAATCTTTGTATGTGTAGATGGGTCTAGGTAGATAACGTCAGAAAAGTTGCGAGACTTGGCCATTTTACCTGGAAGGAGACTAGCAGCATAGTTTCCACCTACCTTGGCCGCTCCAGTACCATTTGGAGCTGCACGGTCGTATTCATCCTGGATCAAAAAGTTGGTTGGAACTAAACCGCCTTTAAAGTAATTTCCAACTGGCATAGCAAAGATAGTAAAAATATACTCTTCTGCTGGTTTTACCCCAATGATATCTCCAACACCAATCAAGAGTGGACGGAGATAAAGGGTTCCACCGGTTCCATATGGTGGTACATACTCTTCATTTGCACGGACAACTGCTTTACAAGCTTCTACAAACATTTCTGTCGGAACTTGTGGCATCAAGAGGCGGTCGCAGGTACGTTGCAGACGCTTGGCATTTTCGTCAGGACGGAAAAGTTGAACACTGCCATCCTTAGTACGGTAGGCTTTCAATCCCTCAAATGCTTGCTGTCCATAGTGGAGACTTGGAGAAGACTCTGAAATATGCAAGGTTGCATCCTCTGTCAATTCTCCTTGATCCCATTGACCATTTTTGTAGTGAGCGATATAACGGTAAGGTAATTTCATATAAGCAAAGCCAAGATTTTCCCAATCAATTGCAACTGTCATGTGTTTCTCCTTTATACTATTCAAACTATGTGTTCTATTCTACACTTTTCTAGTAAAATTTCAAGTATTATTTGTAATTTTCTGAAAATTTTTTCAACACAAAAGAAATCAGCCCTCTGGACTGATTTTTTTATGAACTCGCTTTATCCTCTTTAAAGACTTCTTTGAGGTAAGCATCGAAAACTTCCTCATCTGAAATGGTGTCAGAAATAAAACTTCCGTTGCTAGTACGTTCTGACAAGTTCAAATCTTGTAATCGGCTTTCATAGATTGTTCCCTTGTTAGATTGGACAAGCAAAATTTGGTCGTTTTCTTCCACTTCTGTACTAAAGAGATCACCTACAAGTCCTTGCTCTGCAACTGATCCTGCTAAAAAGACACGGTGCGGTTTATTTTTCAACTCACGCAAGACTTGTAGGCCTCGTTTGGCACGACCGGTCGCTGGAATTTCCTCAATAGAAACACGTTTCAAACTTCCACGCTGAGTCAAGAGGTAGAAGGATGAGGTGTTACAGATAAAGGCAGCCTGAAGTGCATCATCTGCTTTCAGGTTCATAGCCTTGACCCCTGCCGCCTTGGCTCCGACAACCGGAACCTCTTCGATATTGAAACGAAGGGCATAACCATTTTGACTAATCAAGAGAACATCATCTAGTTTGATTGGAGCTACTGCTACAATCTGGTCTGTCTCGTCTTTGAGTTTGGCATACTTGACAGACTTAGACTTGTAGGTTCGCCATGGAGAGAATTCTTTGCGTTCTACGCGTTTGATTTGACCAAGACGAGTTGCAACAAAGTAGGTTGTCGCATCATCAAACTGATCTACCACTTCAACATAAAGGATTTCTTCGTTAGTTTCAAAGTTAGTAATGGTCTGGCTTAGATGCTCTCCGATATCCTTCCAACGAATATCTGCCAATTCGTGGATTGGTCGATAAATGACATTTCCAAGAGTCGTGAACATCAAGAGATGCTGGGTTGTCTTGGCAGCTTGCACAAAGATCAGACGGTCATCATCACGCTTGCCAATTTCTTTCAGAGTAGACGCCGCAAAGGAACGTGGACTGGTACGCTTGATATAACCTGCCTTAGTCACGCTGACGTAGGTATCTTCCTCGGCAATCAAACTAGCTGTATCAATCTCGATTGCTTTCGCAGTATCTTCCAAAGTACTCAAACGTGGTGTCGCAAATTTCTTCTTAACCTCACGAAGCTCTTTCTTCATGAGATTGTACATAGTCCGTTCGTCACCGATGATAGCCGCAAGCATAGCAATCTTCTCACGAAGTTCTGCTTCTTCTTCCTGCAAGACAACCACGTCTGTATTGGTCAATCGATAAAGTTGTAAAGTAACGATAGCCTCAGCCTGCTCCTCTGTGAATTCAT
>CAJPRB010000178.1:0-2868 GCA_905372925.1 uncultured Streptococcus sp. | reverse complement strand
ATATCATGGTTGTTTTAAACAAACCATGATATTTTGAATGATTGGTCAAATTA
Organism: uncultured Streptococcus sp.; assembly: GCA_905372925.1. Lineage (GTDB taxonomy): Bacteria > Bacillota > Bacilli > Lactobacillales > Streptococcaceae > Streptococcus. Next base: position 2,815 of record CAJPRB010000178.1, on the reverse strand, counting down.
GTCTAAACCGTAGTTGTAATCCTCGTCTTGCATGGCTTCAACTTCACCAAGGAGGTAACCATTTCCGACTTGAGAGAAGAAGTCGTGGTTAGAAGTTCCTGTTGAAATACCGTTCATGACGATAGGATTGACATCATCTGCTGAATCAGGGAAGAGTGGATCTTGTCCTAGGTTCATAAGAGCCTTATTAGCATTGTAACGAAGGAAGGTTTTAACTTCCTCAGTCCAACCAACACCGTCATAGAGGCTTTCTGTATAGCCCTCTTCGTTCTCGTAGAGAGTGTAGAGCAGGTCGTACATCCATTCTTTGAGCTTTTCTTGCTCTTCTTCAGGCAATTCGTTGAAACCAAGTTGGAATTTGTAACCAATATAAGTTCCGTGAACAGACTCATCACGAATGATCAGTTTGATGATTTCCGCAACGTTGGCCAGTTTGTTGTTACCGAGATAGTAGAGGGGCGTAAAGAAACCAGAGTAGAAGAGGAAGGTTTCAAGGAAAACACTGGCAACTTTCTTTTCTAGAGGGCTACCATTGAGATAGATTTCATTGATAATTTCCGCTTTTCTTTGTAGGTAGGGGTTAGTGTTGGTCCATTCAAAGATTTCTTCGATTTCAGCCTTGGTATTCAAGGTTGAAAAGATAGAAGAGTAAGATTTTGCGTGGACAGATTCCATAAACTGGATGTTGTTGAAAACAGCTTCCTCATGCGGTGTACGGATGTCTGAGCGAAGTGCTTGAACCCCTGTTTCAGATTGCATGGTGTCCAAAAGGGTCAAACCACCAAAGACTTTTCCAACCAAGTCTTTTTCTTTGTTTGATAGTTTTCTCCAGTCGTCTAGGTCATTTGACAAGGGGATACGCGTATCGAGCCAGAATTGCTCTGTCAGTTTTTCCCAAGTTGATTTGTCGATGACATCTTCGATGGCATTCCAGTTAATGGCTTTGTAGTAAGTTTCCATTTGAAATCTCTTTCTGTATGTAATAATGCGATTGCCGAATCATCTCTATTTTATCATAGTCTGAGAAGAGTATCGCACAAAAAGTCGGAAACCCGACTTTTTAGTTTTTCATAGTATTTAAGATACTTATCAAGTTTTGTCTGGCGGTTAACTTAATCAGTAGTCTGAGAAAACGTGGCTGCCTCAGATAAAAATTAAATCACACAGCTTTCACATTGGTTAGCACCGACTTCTCCACCATCGTCTGTAAAGGTACGGACGTAGTAGATAGACTTGATACCCTTGTTAAAGGCATAGTTACGAAGGATAGACAAGTCACGAGTGGTTTGTTTGTTTTCAGTTTTCCATTCGTAAAGACCCTTTGGAATATCGCTGCGCATAAAGAGAGTCAGTGAAAGACCTTGGTCTACATGCTCAGTAGCCGCAGCATAGACATCGATGACTTTTCGCATATCCATGTCGTAGGCAGAAGTGTAGTAAGGAATCGTTTCCGTCGACAATCCTGCTGCAGGATAGTAGATCTTCCCGATTTTCTTCTCTTGGCGTTCTTCAATCCGTTGTGTAATTGGGTGGATAGAAGCAGAGACGTCATTGATGTAGCTGATAGAACCATTTGGAGCAACAGCTAGACGGTTTTGGTGATAAAGACCATCTGCTTGAACCTTTTCGCGAAGTTCCGCCCAATCAGCAGCACTTGGGATAAAGACGTCTTTGAAGAGCTCTTTGACACGGTCTGATTTTGGAACAAATTCGCCTGTCACATACTTGTCGAAGTAGCTTCCGTTAGCATAGTCTGATTTTTCAAAGTTGTGGAAGGTGATACCACGTTCACGCGCGATGTTGTTTGACTCAATCAAGGTCCAGTAGTTCATAAGCATAAAGTATATGCTTGTAAATTCAATTGACTCAGGTGATCCGTACTCAATCAGTTGTTGGGCAAGGTAACTGTGAAGTCCCATAGCACCAAGGCCAAAGGTGTGAGCCAAACTGTTTCCGTGGTCGATAGTAGGGACAGCTACGATGTGTGAACTATCTGTAACGAAAGTAAGGGCACGAACCATAGCACGAATAGAACGACCAAAGTCAGGTGAGGTCATCATGTTGACTACGTTAGTTGAACCAAGGTTACATGAAACGTCTGTTCCCATTTGAAGGAATTCTTGAGCATCGTTGATTAAGCTTGGTTCTTGGACTTGAAGAATCTCAGAACACAAGTTACTCATGATGATTTTTCCATCAACAGGATTTGCGCGGTTAGCTGTATCAATGTTGACTACATAAGGGTAGCCGGATTCTTGTTGCAATTTAGAGATTTCCGTTTCCAAATCGCGTGCCTTGATTTTTGTCTTGCGGATATTTGGATTTGCGACCAATTCATCGTATTTTTCAGTGATGTCGATGTAGTTGAATGGCACACCATACTCAAGCTCTACGGAGTAAGGGCTGAAGAGGTACATTTCTTCATTTTTACGAGCCAATTCGTAGAATTTATCGGGTACTACAACACCGAGTGAAAGGGTCTTAACCCGAACTTTTTCATCAGCATTTTCTTTCTTGGTTGAAAGGAAAGCGATGATATCTGGGTGAAAGACGTTGAGGTAGACAACCCCAGCACCTTGACGTTGACCAAGTTGGTTTGAGTAAGAGAAGCTGTCTTCAAAAAGCTTCATAACTGGTACGACACCAGAAGCTGCTCCTTCATAACCCTTGATAGGTGCACCAGCTTCACGAAGGTTGCTGAGAGAAATTCCCACACCACCACCGATACGAGAAAGTTGAAGAGCAGAGTTGATAGAACGTCCGATAGAGTTCATGTCATCAGTTACTTGAATCAAGAAACAAGATACCAACTCTC
>CAJPRB010000177.1:0-2901 GCA_905372925.1 uncultured Streptococcus sp. | reverse complement strand
GGATTGGATATGAAGGCTTTATAGGCAGCAGATTTTTTTCTTTCTTTTCTTATCAGTAGGAATGATAGGATGAAAAAGAGCAGGACGGTGGCTAAAATATAGAGTAAGATGAGGGCCTGAAACATTCTCACATCTGAAAGCCAAAGCAGGACAGCTGTAAATAGATCAAATGCTAAGAGAACAAGTAACCAAGGCAGATAAGTAGCTAGATATTTTAGATTAAATTTCATCTGGACTTACCTCTTCTAGCTTGTAACCAATACCTCTGACGGACTTGACTTGAAGGGCAATGCCAGCCTGTTTCATCACCTTTTTCAGCCTTGCAATGTTTACTTGTAGGGCATTTTCATCGATGAACTCAGTTGTATTCCACAGTTTCATGCTTAGTTCTTCTTTTGTGACGACAGAATCAGTTGCCACTAATAAGGTTTCTAACAATTTCCCTTGATTTTGAGGGAGTAAAATCGAATGTCCATTGATATAAAGGGTATAGGTCTGTCTATCCAGCAGGAAATTATCTTTTTCAAGCAAATTTTGTCTGCCTTCATAGCGTTTCAAGATGTTTTCTATACGAGCCAAGAATCTTTCTTTCTTGAAAGGTTTTGTTAAGTACTCGTCAGCCCCTAATTTTAGGGCGTAAACCTCATCTTTTAGTTGTTCACGGGAGGTGAGAACCAATATGGGCACAGAGCGTTTGGACTTGAGATTTTTACAAATTTGAAAACCTGTTTCTCCCGGCAAATTCAAATCCAGTATGATTAGATCCGTATCGTATTGCAGTACTTGCTGGCTTGTATCTTTGAAGTCAGTTAACTTATCAACTTGATAACCCGTTTTCTCTAACAAAATGACAATTTCATCTCGAATCAAGGCTTCATCTTCAATAACCAGAATATGCTTCATATCGGTTCCTCCTTTTCCTAATTTATTCTACCTTATTCATCTCTTTTGGGTTCCATTAAGGACAACAAGTACTTATTGCTATTTTTCTTTACAATTCTGATATAGATGACTTCAAAGCCTGCTAAGAGCAGTACTATCAGCATGGCTGTGATAAATTTCTGCCCCATGACCATTCTTGCACTGGCTGGTACTATTCCTGTGAGGAGGGAGCCCACTCCGAAGCTACTACTGATAAGTGCAAGGGCTATTGGCAGACCGAAATACCAATTGATTTGCTTTTCTGAAGATTTACAAAGAGTTTCGTAGTTGGCTCCGAGATGGATCAAGGTTTGGTATCGTCTGTAGGATTGTCTTTGTCCCATCAAAAACTGAACGCCAATGATTGTATTTGCCACAACAAGGAAGATGATAGCCAGATAGATAGTGATATAGCTGGCAGAGATAATGTAAAATAATTGTCTTCCCATATTTTGTATATAGCTTTCATAGCCAAGAGAGGTTTGATTTAGCTTTTCATTCGTATCTGAGATAGCTCTCATCAAGCCTTTTTCTTTGACCAGCTCAGGAGCCAAGATACCGCTGACATAGTTCGAGTAGTGACCGTCTGTATAGTTCATAAAGACTTCATCTGGGACTATGAGGGCAACAGAGAGGGTGATTTCACGATCCGTTACAATCGGTAAAGACTCCACCTCTCCAATCAATTTTACATCATTTTCCATGACTTTGATTTGAGGCTTTGTCTTCAGAACAGAGTTGACAAGACTCTCATCTGGGAGAAAATCTTTCCCCATATACAAATATGCTTCCTTGTTAGTTAGTTCTAGAGGAGGGAGATTGGCAGCCTTTCTAAGTTCATTGTATTCGGAAACTGGCATTAGGTGGGAAGTAGTAGACTGTTTAAATTTACGGAGCAAAATTTCCTTGTTCTTGCTGTCTTTTTGCTTTTTCAACTCCTTGATGACCTCTTCGAAGGACACGGACTCGTGTTCTTTCGGTTTGCCGACTTTGATTTGCAGAATCTTTGAAAACTGTGATGCTAGTCCAGCAGCTTCAAGCTCTTTTTTTACTGTATTTACATCAAGATTTTCATCTGTATCCTGCTTGCTATCTCTAAATGTATAATCCAATACGTGGGTTTGATTGCCTGAATTGCCACTTGCAATAGCAACACCTGCTCCAAAGAGGCACAAGGCAGAGAAGATTAAGAGAGAGCAGATGGCCAGTATAGTTGAGCGCTGGATAACTAATTCCTGAATCTGTCTAAAATTATAGGCATGAAGTTTTCGATTGCCTCCAAGATTGACCAAGATGTCTATAAATAAACGCATGCCAAAGAAGAGTAGGATGGTTCCCAGAGTCCCCAAGAGAACAGTGATGCCCATGGTTATGACACTCCCCCAAGCTCGTCCGCTCATACCCATGTAATAGGCTGTTCCTAGAAGCAAAATTCCTAGGACGGAAGCAAGAAGGTACACCCCTTTGGGAAGTAGTTTTTTCATCCCAGAAGGTAAATAGGAAAGCAGATTTCCGATTTCCTTATTGGCCGTCTTTGCACTTAAAAGGACAAAAACAGCTAATTTGACGGCTAGGAAGCCGATGACTGTATAGAGTAGAGCTGTGGTTGATAGAGAAAATTGATGCTCAATAATCCCTAGTCCCACAATTTTAGCGGTTATTAGGCTAATCAGTTCTGAAATTAAGATGGAAATAGGAAGGCCTATTCCAAGAGCAAGGACACTGTTTCTCAAATCCTCAAGGAGGAGTAGCAAGAACAGTTTGCTTCTTCGCATTCCCAGTGTGAGATAGACACCAAATTCATGTTTTCTTCTTTCCATCTGCATACTGCTTGCGAAGTAGACTAGAAAAAAGAGAATAAAGAGCGTTGCTACGTAAAGAATAGGAATCATGCTAAAGAGTTTATTTACAGCGTCACTCTCTATTTGTTTTAGAAAGATCATCACATCTTGATGAGACAAAGAAAGGATGATGTAAAAG
>CAJPRB010000176.1:0-2957 GCA_905372925.1 uncultured Streptococcus sp. | reverse complement strand
ACATCATCGATTTTCTTGACGAGATTGGCTTTATTGATTTCATAAGGAATCTCAGTGATAACGATTTGTTCCTTACCACCTTTTAGCTTTTCAATATCAGTCTTAGAGCGAACAACCACGCGCCCTTTCCCAGTTTCATAGGCCTTCTTGATTTCGTCACGCCCTTGGATGATAGCTCCTGTAGGAAAATCTGGTCCAGGCAAGAATTCCATGAGTTTATCAACCTTGGCAGTCGGATGGTCAATCATGTAAACTGTCGCATCGATAACCTCAGCCAAATTATGCGGTGGAATATCCGTAGCATATCCAGCCGAAATCCCAGTCGAACCATTGACTAAGAGGTTGGGAAAGGCTGCTGGCAAAACCGTCGGCTCTTTCTCGGTATCGTCAAAGTTCCAAGCAAAAGGAACTGTCTTTTTCTCGATATCCTGAAGAAGATAACCAGCAATCTCAGACAAGCGCGCCTCGGTATAACGCATTGCCGCAGGCGGATCTCCATCCATAGAACCATTATTACCGTGCATTTCAACTAGAATCTCACGGTTCTTCCAGTCCTGTGACATACGAACCATGGCATCATAGATAGAACTATCACCGTGTGGGTGGAAATTCCCCATGATGTTCCCGACAGACTTGGCAGACTTACGGTAGCTCTTGTCAAAAGTATTGCCATCTTTATTCATCGAATAAAGAATACGACGCTGAACCGGCTTCAATCCATCCCGAATGTCTGGCAAAGCCCGGTCTTGAATGATGTACTTGGAGTAGCGACCAAAGCGCTCTCCCATGATGTCCTCAAGGGACATGTTTTGAATGTTAGACATAATAATTCTCTTTTTAGTGTTTTATTGTAAAGTAAATCTATATTTTATAAATTTAACTGTTTCTTTGTAGGTAGTGAGAAAAGAAGAGCAATCCTACTAATCCTAGAATGAATAAAAGATTAATTTTAATAACAAATAAGCTAAGTAGGGTATTAATTAGGCCGTGAAAAATGGCGCAATAAAGGATCGACTTAGTCTTTTTGAAAACAGCTGCTAGAAGAATACTGAGATAAATTGCAAATAGACTGAATAATATAAAAGACATCTTACTTTGGGAACTTCCAATCACAAACCATAAAGGTACATGCCATATTGCCCAAATACAACCTGTTATCAAACCGGAAATCCAAAAGGAGAATCTAGTTGCCAAAGTTGGTTGCAAGATGCCTCGCCATCCCAATTCTTCTTCGCCACCATAAACACAGACTGCACTCAAAAAAAACAACAAACAAATTTCCTAGTGGAAAAGCCGGATTAAGCTCCTTAGATGAGAAAGCAATGACACCTGTCTGCACGAAAATTAGTAAAAGAAATAACAAAATATATTTCTTTGAGTCCCCTAAGATAAAAGAGACTATGCTTTTAATGGATTTTTGAGGCAAACAAGAAATGGCTGCAATGGTTGGACCGAAACCTCCTAGTAAATGGAGAAAAACTCCTAGTGGACTTGTTAGACTTAAGAGGCTCATTTGCGTCAGAAAAGCGAGCAATCCCCAACCAAATCCCCAAGAAATGAGAAAACTAATCAGTAAAAATTTTGTTATCTTATTATTTTGTAAATGTTTCATTTGTTTCGAGTCTTTCCTTAGCATACTGAATCATCTTCTCCGCAGTTACTTTGTCATAGTGGAGCCCGGTTTTGAGAGAGAAGGCCTGCGCTTCTTTATGGAAAAAGTTCATGGTAGCCAAGAGAGACTTGGTGAGGCTTTTCTGGTCAGAAAAGTCAAGCAAGGCTATAAATTCTTTCTCTTTCTCAGCAGGCAAATAGTTAAAGAGGTACTTGTAGTCCTTGCCAACATCGACCGTTCCCTTATCTGCTGCCACTTGCCAAGCTAAAAGCTTAAGCAATTCTGGCTGACAAATCCCGTAGAGATGGTCCGTCGCATAAATGACTTGCTTGCGATGAATACCCTTAACCACATAGGCTGATACCCACCAAAATTCATTGCAGGCTTTTTCAAAATCTGTCTGACTAGCTAGACTTGTCCAGTAACGTTGAGGACTCGGTAGATAAGGTTCAAACAAACCCTTAGGATCTTCTAAAACGGTGAACCCTGCTTCACTATCCACCCACTCTTGAATATACTCCGTAGGACAGAGGGTCAAATCAATCCGATTGCCATCTTCAAAGAGCATCAGATAAAGTCGACGGTTGCCTAGGACATTATGCTGCTCAATGATACGAGTGCCAAACTGGTCTAACCAAGAAAGGTCACTCGTCAGATTATCTAAGTCGTCCACGACATAAACAATATCATAGTCTTGAAACTCGTCTTTTGGTGCTTTTGGATTTGTCCGTGAACCAGACATGGCGACTGCATCGACCTGTAGCACTTTTGCGGTTTGCAAAATCACATCAAATATCTCGGTTTCAGTTCTCATGGGAATACCTGCCTTTTTAGTGGAAACTCTTGATTCTATAGAGGACATGTCTATAAAGCGGACTGTCTGCTGGAACTTTTTCATTATCAAATTCTTTGACAAATTCCATGCTCAGTTTTTGCATGACTTTTTGCGAAGGGAGATTGAGTAAGGATGTAAAGGAGTAAACTTCTGACAAGCCAGCTTGCTGGAAAGCGAAGTCTAGACAGGCTTGGGCAACCTCTGTCGCATAACCACTATTCCAAAACTCTTTTCGCAAACGCCAGCCGATTTCTACAGCTTCTTTTCCAGCAAAAATCCGTAAATCCGAATAGTGCAGACCTACCAAGCCGATAAACTCCTGATTGTCTAAGTCACTCAGGGACAAACTTTTTACTTCATTTACTTTTTTCATTTTTCTTTTTGAATATTTTTGTGCCAGTCTCTCCCATGAGACAGGCAAACTGACTTTTTTTCTGTCAGTCACTTTTTTGAAAATAAATCGCTGGCAAGTTTTTAGTCAACAATTTTTAATTTATTTCTTGATTGTGA
>CAJPRB010000175.1:0-2982 GCA_905372925.1 uncultured Streptococcus sp. | reverse complement strand
ATGTCTTTAATGGAGACCTAGGCTACATCACAGACCTGATTCCTGGAAAATACACTGAGTCCAAACAAGACGAGATTGTCATTGATTTTGATGGCAATGAGGTCGTCTACCCACGTAACGAATGGTACAAGATTCGCCTGGCCTATGCCATGAGTATCCATAAGTCTCAGGGAAGTGAGTTTCCTGTTGTCATCCTGCCCATCACCAGTGCTAGCAAGCGCATGCTGGAACGCAATCTCATCTATACAGCTATCACACGGGCCAAGAGCAAGCTCATCCTTCTTGGTGAATTACAGGCCTTTGACTATGCAGTAAAGCATATCGGGACTGCTCGCAAGACCTATCTGATTGAACGCTTTCAGGATCTGGTCGATTCAGCTGACCAAACCAGCCCAGTCCCTACCGAAACGACAAATCAAGAGGATTCTCCTCTATCCTACATCCTCACTGAGGAAAACTGGTCTAGTATTCCAGCCATGATCGGGATTACAGATACAGATCTCAAAGAGATTTTTGGGAAATAGACCAGCAGAAAGCCCACCTAGTCAGGTGGGCTTTTTCTCTTTTAAGATTATTTTACTGTTGCTGTACTTGTGATCAATTCAACGGCTTTTTTGATTGCGATATCGTGTTTCAACATATCAGCTGAAAGCAAGTTTTGAACTTGCGCAACTTCCATGTTGTAAGTTGCTGCCAATTGTTCGATTTCTTTTTGGATTTCTTCTTCAGTAGCGTCAAATCCTTCAGCTTTGGCAACTGCTTCGATAACAAGGTTAGTCTTCGTACGTGACTCAGCTTCTGCTTCGTATTGTTTGTGAAGGTCTTCTTGAGTAGTTCCAGTGATTTGGAAGTACATGTCAGGGTTGATACCTTGACGTTGCAAGTTTCCAAGGAATTCATTTACTGAGCGGTGAACTTCCTCGTGGATCATTTCTTCTGGAAGTTCTACGATTTCAGCGTTTTCTACAGCTTTATCGATTGCTGCACCTTCAAGGGCATCTTTGTATGCTTCTTCTTTCGCAGCAGTCAATTCTTTGCGGTATTTTTCTTTCAATTCGTCAAGTGTTTCCACTTCTTCGTCGATGTCTTTTGCAAGTTCATCATCAAGAGCTGGAACTTCTTTAGCTTTTACTTCGTGGATAGTTGTCACGAATTTAGCTTCTTTACCTGCAAGGTCTTCTGCTTGGTAGTCTTCTGGGAATGTTACGATAACGTCAACAGTTTCGCCAGCTGAGTGTCCAACCAATTGATCTTCAAAACCAGGAATGAATTGACCTGATCCAAGTCCAAGCGAGAAGTTTTCACCTTTTCCGCCGTCAAATTCAACACCATCGATAGAACCAACGAAGTCAATCACAACAGTGTCGCCATTTTCAGCAGCACCTTCTTTGATAACCAATTCAGCCAAGTTGTTGCGTTCGCGTTCGATACGTTCTTCAACATCAGCGTCTGTTACTTCTTTTTCTACATCTACTGATACTTCAAGGTTTTTGTAGTCACCCAATTTTACTTCAGGTTTTGTCACGACTTCAGCAGTGATGACCCAGTCTTGACCTTTTTCCATTGAAGTCACATCAATTTTTGGTTGCGCAACCACTTCAAGACCAGCTTCTTTTACAGCTACTTCATAAGCGTTTGGCAAAAGAGCGTTCAACACATCTTGGTAAAGTGTTTCTTCACCAAATTTTTTATCAAAGATAGGACGTGGAAGGTGACCTTTACGGAAACCAGGAACGTTAAGAGTTTTCTTTACTGAGTTAAATACACGATCCACTTCTGGTTTGATCTGGCCTTGAGAGATTGTGAAAGTCAAGACACCACGGTTTGTTTCTTTGTTTTCAAATGATACAGACATTCTGTCATTTCTCCTTAAAATTTTTTAAATACAGTCTATTATAACATAAACGGGCGACTTTTTTCAAGTAATGAATGCGCTTTTCAACGATGCTAAAGGTACTTGCTGGCTTCCTTGATACTAAGTTCAGCCATTCTTTTCCTATTTTTTTCAATAAAACGTGCTACCCATTCGGGATTGGTTTTAGAGTAGTCTCTTAGAGCCCAGCCAATGGCTTTGTTGATAAAAAATTCTGTCTGGTCCAGATTGTTGAGCAGGATCTTTTCCATCAGTTGGACATTTGTTTTCTCTTTTCTTAACAACTGGTGGTCAATGGCAACTCGTCTCAGCCAGATATTGTCAGATAAGCTCCATTTTAAAATCACTTCTTCAAGTTCCGGATGGTCGGCTACCAAACTTCCTACTACTCGATCTAGGATATCTACTGTGTCCCACCAAGACTTGGTCACTGCCAGACGCTCAAGCTTAGGCAAATCGTCCTTCGTTAGATAAGACTGCATGGTTTTCAAATAGTTGGCAGCCACATACTGGTATTCTCTTGGCTCCTTTTCCCAGCAAGTGTCTACAAAATCCCAATCGATAATTCTTGTTTTTTTCGCGCTTGGAAAGTATTTTCTATAGAGCGCATTTCTTTCAGGACCTGCAATCCCTAAAAAGGGAAATTGATGGCGCATATAGGCTTCCATTGGGCCTGCTTTCTCAGGGTCTTTTGCCGCCTCTAACTCCCCAAGTAAATCTGCAAGACTCATCTAAAAGTCCTCCTGCCCGACCAAGTGGTGCTGAAAGGCATAGACTGCAGCTTGGGTGCGATCACTGACCTCAAGTTTGGCTAAGATATTAGACACATGGGTCTTGACCGTCTTGAGAGAGATAAAGAGTTCATCTGCGATCCTCTGATTTTCGTATCCCTTGGCAATGAGTTGGAGCACGTCTCGCTCACGCGCAGTTAAATCCTCATGAAGCTCGATATGATTGCGGTGGTATTCGACCTTCTTGCTGACCTCTTGTTCAATAGCCAGCTCTCCAGCAGCCACCTTACGGACAGCATGGAGCAATTCGTCTGCACTAGAAGTCTTGAGCATATAGCCTTTGGCACCAGCATTCAAGACTGGCATGATTTTTTCATT
>CAJPRB010000174.1:0-2985 GCA_905372925.1 uncultured Streptococcus sp. | reverse complement strand
GGTATGCTCTATCGAGATGTCTTTGAAAATCAACAGTAAAACGAGGGCTAAACTCTCGTTTTTTACTTGGAAAAATCTAGGAAATCATCGCTTTTTTCGTAAAAAAATGGTATAATGAAGGGTATGAAATATCACGACTATATATGGGATTTAGGTGGTACCCTATTGGATAATTATGAGACTTCTACAGCAGCCTTTGTAGAAACCTTAGCCCAATACGGAATAGAGCAAGAACACGACCGTGTTTACGAAGCTTTGAAGGTTTCGACAGCTTTTGCCATCGAGAAGTTTGCCCCAAACATCGAGGATTTTTTAGAAAACTACAAAGAAAATGAAGCGCGTGAGCTAGAGCACCCAGTCTTGTTTGAGGGAATTCCTGAGTTACTCAAAGACATCTCTGACAAGGGTGGTCGTCATTTTTTGGTTTCTCATCGAAATGACCAAGTGCTAGAACTTCTTGCCAAGACCCAGATAGCGAACTACTTCACAGAAGTAGTGACTTCCAGTTCAGGCTTCAAACGAAAACCAGATCCTGAGTCCATGATTTATTTACGTGATAAATATCATATTACATCTGGTTTGGTCATTGGTGACAGAAAGATTGATGTAGAAGCAGGTGAAGCTGCTGGCTTAGATGCCTATCTTTTTAAAAACGTTGCGACATTGAGACAGGCAATAGACATGTAAGAAAAGGGAAAAAATGACAGAAGAAATCAAAAATCAACAGGCACAGGATTATGATGCCAGTCAAATTCAAGTTTTGGAGGGGCTGGAAGCCGTTCGTATGCGTCCAGGTATGTATATTGGGTCAACTTCAAAAGAAGGCCTTCACCATCTAGTCTGGGAAATTGTTGATAATTCAATTGACGAAGCCCTGGCTGGATTTGCCAGTCATATCCAAGTCTTTATTGAGCCAGATAATTCCATCACTGTTGTGGATGATGGTCGTGGAATTCCTGTTGACATTCAGGAAAAGACAGGACGTCCCGCTGTTGAGACCGTCTTTACAGTCCTTCACGCTGGAGGAAAATTCGGTGGTGGCGGATATAAGGTATCAGGTGGTCTCCACGGGGTAGGTTCATCAGTAGTAAACGCTCTTTCAACGCAACTAGATGTTCATGTTCACAAAAACGGCAAAATTCATTACCAAGAATACCGTCGTGGTCATGTTGTTGCAGATCTTGAGGTGGTTGGAGATACAGATAAAACTGGAACAACAGTTCATTTCACACCGGACCCAGAGATTTTTACAGAAACAACGACCTTTGATTTTGACAAATTAAACAAACGTATTCAAGAACTAGCCTTTTTGAACCGAGGTCTTCGAATCTCAATAACAGATAAGCGCGAAGGTCTAGAACAAAGCAAACATTACCACTATGAGGGTGGGATTGCTAGCTACGTTGAATATATCAACGAGAACAAGGATGTGATCTTTGATACACCAATCTACACAGACGGTGAGATGGATGATATCACAGTTGAAGTAGCCATGCAGTACACAACCGGTTACCACGAAAACGTCATGAGTTTCGCTAACAATATTCATACCCATGAAGGTGGTACGCATGAGCAAGGTTTCCGTACAGCGCTGACACGTGTTATCAATGATTATGCCCGCAAAAATAAACTCCTAAAAGACAATGAAGACAACCTGACAGGGGAAGATGTCCGTGAAGGCTTGACTGCAGTTATCTCAGTTAAGCATCCAAACCCGCAGTTTGAAGGACAAACCAAGACCAAACTGGGGAATAGTGAAGTGGTTAAGATCACCAATCGTCTATTTAGCGATGCCTTTTCTGATTTTCTCATGGAAAATCCACAGATTGCTAAGCGCATCGTGGAAAAAGGGATTTTGGCTGCCAAGGCTCGTGTAGCGGCCAAGCGTGCGCGTGAAGTCACTCGCAAGAAATCTGGTTTGGAAATTTCCAATCTTCCAGGAAAACTAGCAGACTGTTCTTCGAACAACCCAGCTGAAACCGAACTCTTTATCGTTGAGGGAGACTCAGCTGGTGGGTCAGCTAAATCTGGTCGTAACCGTGAATTCCAAGCCATCCTTCCAATTCGTGGTAAGATCTTGAACGTTGAAAAAGCTAGCATGGATAAAATCCTTGCCAACGAAGAAATTCGGAGTCTCTTCACAGCCATGGGAACAGGATTTGGTGCAGAATTTGATGTCACTAAGGCTCGTTACCAAAAACTCGTTTTGATGACTGATGCCGATGTCGATGGAGCCCACATTCGGACCCTCTTGCTAACTTTGATTTACCGCTACATGAAACCAATTCTAGAAGCTGGTTATGTCTACATTGCCCAACCGCCAATCTACGGAGTAAAAGTTGGAAGTGAGATCAAAGAATACATTCAACCTGGTGCAGATCAAGAAATTAAACTCCAAGAAGCCTTAGCACGTCACAGTGAAGGGCGTTCAAAACCAACCATCCAACGTTATAAAGGTTTGGGAGAAATGGATGACCACCAATTGTGGGAAACAACCATGGATCCAGAACATCGCTTGATGGCGCGTGTTTCGGTAGATGATGCTGCCGAAGCAGATAAGATCTTTGATATGTTGATGGGGGACCGAGTTGAACCTCGCCGTGAATTTATCGAAGAAAATGCCGTTTACAGTACCCTTGACGTCTAAAAAATGTGGGAAATAGTTCCCATGGCCTAAAAAATATGATATAATCAATACGATTGTTTCTAGTATAAAAGGAGTTTGATATGTCTAATGGACAACTAATTTATCTAATGGTTGCGATTGCAGTCATTTTGATTCTAGCTTATGTAGCGGCAATCTTCCTACGTAAGCGTAATGTAAGTAGATTGACGGCCCTCGAGGAAAGAAAAGAAGAACTCTACAACCTTCCTGTAAATGATGAGGTTGAAGCGGTTAAAAACATGCATTTGATTGGTCAAAGTCAGGTAACCTTCCGTGAATGGAATCAAAAATGGGTAGATTTATCCTTAAATTCATTTGCT
>CAJPRB010000173.1:0-3105 GCA_905372925.1 uncultured Streptococcus sp. | reverse complement strand
GTTTTCAGAAAATAAATTTACAGACTACTTGATTAGAGATTTTTCTTTGGATGATGGTCGATAATTTCCTGATATTGTTCCAGTATCTGCTCTCCCTTTGGAGTCAATTTGTAGCCTCGAATTGCAAAGTAACTTGCTAATTCTTCTTCTGTAAAGTTGTCATGAAGGGCTTGGTCCAGATCTGCAGCCTTCATCTTAGAAAGTCCTGTAACTCCCTTACTTTTGAGGATATTCTTTTTCATTGTAGCATTCAGATGGTCGAGTGAATCGAAGGCAGTTTCGATAATAGTATAGCCTTTTTCTACCAGACTGCTTAGATGTTTTGGTGCATCAATGCCATAAGTGTACTCGAAATATTTAGGAAACCAGGTCTCGAAAAGAATTATGCTTCCTCTTTCTTTCTGAGTTCAAAGAGGTCTTCTACTTTAAGATTAAAAACTTGAGCAATTTTAAGAGCCATTTCCAGTGAAGGATTGTAACGGTTATTTTCCAAGTGCAGAATTGTCTCGCGTCGCATGCCGATGAGGGCGGCTAACTCCTGCTGGGTCATGCCTGTGGACTCACGAACAGATTTGAGATTAGTAATAATATTGCTTTCTTTGGACATACTTATCCTCTCCGTTCCAAGATAAGATAGACAACCGCAAAGATGAAAATCAAGGCAGCTATGCTAATAAATATCTGTCCCATGTAAAGAGTGAGAGACCCCATATACCCAATGATAACTGCTAGGATCATCAGTGCGCCTAGGATAAAAACAAACATCAAGCTAGCTGCCTTGGCTAAATTAGCATAAAAGCGTTCGTCCGGAGTTTCCTTGACATTTTTCAAAGAGAAAAAACCAAATACAATCACTTCAATAACGAGTCCAATTCCCAAAATCCATTCTTTAATACCAGAACTTTCGCTTGGGGTCGAAACCCAAATCCCTACTGTATAAAAAATGCTTGCTGCAAAGAAAAGTATCGTGTAAAGCTTAGCAGACAAGTCAAAAATAGTCTTCCCCTTACCTTTCTAAATCTTATGAGGCCGTGGTTTCATATGTAGCCAGCCCCAAATAGCTACAATCTGACCTAACACTGAAATACCAGCAATAACTAACTTGGGTCCCCAACTAAGATTAGAACCAAATAAAACAGTAAAATCAATAAAGAGAGCTACGGCAATCATTGCAATGAGGCCACGCATTTTTTGACTTTTTTTCATGATAGACTCCTTTTTTATGTTATAAATATATCACATTTAAATTTAGAAAGCAAGAATTTATGTGTCAAGGTGGCAATTATTTGAAAAAATTTTTTAATAAAAGCCCTTGCTAGTTAAACAACTAAAGAATTCTTTGAAGCAATGCATCGGATTTGGTTTGAATAATTTCGTAAATAATATTTGATGATAAAGAATTTTTGGAAAATCTAGATACTGTATGAATCTCTACTTTTTTTAGACTGTTATAAAGTCTGTCAGAATAAGCATTGTAGGTGTAGAAGTTAATTTTTACAGAACTAAATTATTCCCCTATTTAGAATCTATTAATTCATATTTTATAAATTAATTAGTAGATATTGTTCTTAAAATCCTTGATATTTCGCTGTTTTTAGTCCAATTGAAATCTATACTTTCCAAACCAAGTCTTAAGAAAGCTCGCAAAGCTAGCCAATTCTCAAAACGTTAAGAACTTAGCTACAATACAGCATTTACAACACTTCATATATCACACCATTCAATTAAAAGTTATTCAAATTAGATGAAAATTTATTTTCTGAAAAATCGGGAAAACGTTGATTTTAAGTGAATTTTGAAATATATTCAAATTGGAGTTTTAAAAACCAGCTTTCGGTGGTAAAAGTACCAAAGTTGATTCTCCAGAGGAGGATAATATCACCTACCAGAAGATTGTCTTCTATTTCATTTTGGGACAGACTTGGGATTTAGTAGCTAAGTCTCGATATCACGATCAGGAGAGATGTAAGGCTTAACCTGATGGTCTTTGTAAATGTTCTCTAGACTAGTATTCATAAAGTTTCTCTTTCTAATTTATCCCTATTAATCTAATAAATTTCTAAAAAAATAAAAATTTTAAGCTCTGTCAAGTTTTTTTCTTGACACCTGTCAGAAATCTGCTATAATAGAACATGTGCTAAATAGCTCAGCTATTTCACCGAAATAAAAAATAAGAAAAGAGACATTAAAAAATGGCAGTTAAAATCCGTTTGACTCGTATGGGTTCTAAGAAAAAACCTTTCTACCGTATCAACGTAGCAGACTCACGTTCACCACGTGACGGACGTTTCATCGAAACAGTTGGTACTTACAATCCACTTGTTGCTGAAAACCAAGTAACTTTGAAAGAAGACCGCATTCTTGCATGGTTGGCTGATGGAGCTCAACCTTCAGATACAGTTCGCAACATCCTTTCAAAAGAAGGCGTATTGAAAAAATTCCACGATTCTAAATTCTCAAAATAAGTTTAAAGTAGGTTGACAGATGGATACGATTGAAAATCTCATTATTGCGATTGTGAAACCTTTGATTTCACAACCAGATGCCTTAACTATTAAGATTGAAGACACACCAGAGTTTTTGGAGTATCACTTGGATCTTGACCAAAGCGATGTCGGTCGTGTTATCGGTCGTAAGGGTCGCACTATCTCAGCGATAAGAACGATTGTCTACTCTGTCCCAACTGAAGACAAAAAAGTAAGAATCGTTATCGATGAAAAATAAAAAAAGCGGGACAGATGTCTCGCTTTTTTGTAAAGGAGGAGAAGATGAAGGATTTAACGTTTAGACAATTACAAGACTACTTACTCGAACATTACCAGCAGTCTCGGACTGAGGAAGGCCTTTTTATCAAGCTAGTGGAGGAAGTCGGAGAAGTAGCTGAGGTCTTGAATGGGCGCTCTGGTCGAAAAGAGGGTGTCCAGGACTCAAATGAGGAACTAGCCAAAGAACTGGCTGATATTATTCACTACACGGTTGCAATCGCGGCTATCAACGATATTGACCTAACCAAAACTATCTTTGATAAAGATAAAAAAGCTGCCATTAAGTACCAGCACGAAAGAGATTTGGAAGGATTTTTGGATAACTTCCAAGAGAAATAGG
>CAJPRB010000172.1:0-3128 GCA_905372925.1 uncultured Streptococcus sp. | reverse complement strand
TTTGGTGTTGTCAGCCACACCTTTTTGCACTTCAGCTGGGGTGGTCAAACCATTCAAGTTGACATTTAAATCCTTAGTCGCTACGAGGTTAGTTAAGTCAGGCTTGCCGTCTTTTGCACCGTACACTTTGATGGTTGCCTTATAGCTTTGTGTACCATTTTGTTTCAAAAGGTCAAGCAACTCTTTATCTGATTTGCCTTGGGTGCCTGCTAAATCCACTTCATAGAAGTAAAGACCTTTGCCCAATTTTTCTACTGGTGGGAGAGCAGGATTTTTAGCTATTCCGTTGTCTGACCATGGAGCCTTATCAGATGCTTTCAAGATAAGGCGAGTCAACATGCCGTCACCACCAAAAGCTTCGTATGGAATGACTTGGTTGACACCAGCTGTAAATGGTCCTGGGAAATTAGCTTTGTCCAAGTAAGAAGCTGGGACATCTACTGTATCTTTGGTGTTGTCGACCACACCTTTTTGCACTTCAGCTGGAGTGGTCAAACCATTCAAGTTAACATCCAAATCTTTAGTCGCTACCAGATTAGTTAAGTCAGGTTTGTCGTCTTTTGCACCGTACACCTTGATAGTAGCTTTATAGCTTTGCGTGCCGTTTTGTTTCAAGAGGTCAAGAAGCTCTTTATCTGATTTTCCTTGGGTGCCTGCTAAATCCACTTCGTAGAAGTAAAGGCCTTTGCCCAATTTCTCTACTGGTGGAAGAGCAGGATTTTTAGCTGTTCCATTGTCTGACCATGGAGCCTTATCAGAGGCTTTCAAGATAAGACGAGTCAACATACCGTCACCAGCGAAGAATTCGTATGGAATGACTTGGTTGACACCAGCTGTGAAGGGACCAGGGAAGTTAGCTTTGTCCAAGTAAGCAGCTGGGACATCTACTGTATCTTTTGTGTTGTCAGCCACACCTTTTTGCACTTCAGCTGGAGTGGTCGCTGGTTGCGCTTCACTGGCTTCACGGTCTTGTCCAGAAACTGTAGACGCAGGACTTTCCGCAGGTTTAACTGCATCTTCTGTTTGTTTCTTAGAGTCAGGTTGTGCTTGCACTTCTTCTTTTGGCGCTACTGCCGGCTCTTTAGCAGTTGCGTCCGCTTTTTCTGAAGAGCTTGTCGTATCCACACTTGCTTTAGGTGTTAGAATAGATTGTTCTGAAGGAAGAGCTACATCGACTGCTTTTTTGAGAACTTCTGCTGGTAAGTCGCTCTTTTCACTCACCGAAGCAGCGTTTGGCACGACTTGGGCAGGGGTCGGATTGACGACATCAGCACGTGCAGAACTTGGTTGACCAACTAGGACAAAGAAGCCACTAGCTACAACAACTGAAGCAACACCGACACTGAGACGGCGAATTGACCAACGAGTATATCTCTGATTTGGATTGAATTTCATAGGATTCTCCTTAGAGTTTTCTTTTTTTGATGACTCTAGTATAATCTCCTAAAATTAAAAAGGATTAAGAAAAAGTTAAAATTTTTCTTAAATCCCTCTTATAAAATACTTATATTGACTCGTTAATTATTTGGAAAGAGAGTAGCCCTTCCTCTCCTACTCACTCAGTTCAGCTAGGGTGTCCAAATGTTGGTTATTAATGACGGCCATGATGTAGGCATCTGCCTGCAAGAGGTCATTAGGTCCGAATTGGACATCCAGAGGAGCATTTTCGTAGGCACGAAAACCTAGTACATTGAGGTTGTATCGCCCACGTAAATCTAGCTGACTGAGGCTTTTACCTACCCACGATTGGGGGATTTTCATCTCGACAATCGATACATTCTTGTCCAGCTGAAAGACGTCTACGCTGTTATGAAAGAGGATGGTCTGTGCCAATGAGCGCCCCATTTCAAACTCTGGTGAGATGACTGCGTCTGCACCAATTTTTTCTAGAACCTTTTTAGCTGTATGGCTTTTGACCTTGGCAATGACGGTCGGCACTCCTAGACTCTTGCAGTGCATAACCGCTAGAACACTGGACTCCAAATTTTCCCCCGTTGCGACAACTACGGTATCACAGGTGTCAATCCCAGCTGATAGAAGGAGTTCTTCATCCGTGATATCTCCAACTACCCCACGCGCCAGCACAGGTTCAAATTGGTTAATGCGCTCCTCGTGGTCATCAATAGCAATGATATTCATGTCATGCTTGGCTAGGGCAGCCAAAACACTGCTCCCAAAAATTCCCAAGCCTAAAATTCCAATTGTCCGATCTGACATCGTTCTTCCTTTCTTACCCAATAGTGATATCTGCTTTCATATAGTGAATCGTATCTTTCTTGTCTGGCTGGTATTCCGCTACACTGACCAGTAGTGTCAAGGGACCAATACGGCCGATAAACATCAGCAACATAACGATGCTGAGGGCTATCTTGCCTAGCTCTGGTGTTAAATTTGCCGTCACTCCAACTGTCGCAAGTGCTGAAATGGTCTCAAACATGAGGTAAATAAAGCGCGGATTTCCTTCTGCGGTTACCCCTAATAGAATCAAGCCCAGCAAGAAGGTCAGCAAGAAGATAATAAAGACACTGAAAGATTTTTGCACGGTTCGGGGTTCAATGGTCCTCCGAGCTACATTGGCATGAGGCAAGCCCAATAATTCACTGCGAGCAAAGACCAACAAGACAAAGAAGGTCGTAATCTTGAGCCCCCCTGCTGTCCCTCCAGGTGCCCCGCCCAGAAACATCTGCAAGATGTAGATCAGTAAGGTAACTGGTCGAGCCTGGGTGTAGTCAATTGAAGCAAAGCCTGCCGTTCTCATGCTGACGGTCTGGAAGAAACTAACCAACAGTTTTTCTGGAAAACTAAGATTTCCAATCGTCCCAGGATTGTTCCACTCAATTAAGAGAGTCGATACTGTTCCAAAGAGCAAAATTCCCGCCGTTAGAAAGAGAACCAACTTAGTATGGAAACGCAGGCGCCGTTTTTTCTTTTTCCCAAACTGGGTCGCTAGATCAAACCAGACCATAAATCCTAGACCACCCGTGATAATCAAGCCTGCAATCACTAGATTAATCAAGGGGTCCGTTTGAAAGGCTAGCAAACTCGTACTTCCAAAATTATCAAATCCAGCATTACAGAAAGCTGAAACAGCCAAAAAGATAGAGGTTAAAACCCCTCGTCCCCAGCCA
>CAJPRB010000171.1:0-3142 GCA_905372925.1 uncultured Streptococcus sp. | reverse complement strand
CGTTCTTGAAGCGCCTGAGCCAAACTCATTCCTTGACCGAAAGCAATCCCACCACTGCTATAAGATGCCTTGAAGCTGGTATTAGCTGGACGAGCCAATCCTTGATATTCAAGCAAGTCTGAACTGATTTCATTGATAAAACGAGTTGGGCGATTATAGTTTGTACGTCCAAAAAGCAAGCGCGAGTTGGCATTGGTCAGATATAGGATTTTCTCCGCGCGCGTGATACCTACATAGGCCAAACGACGTTCTTCTTCCAGTTCATCAGGATCTTCAGCTGCGCGGCTAAGCGGAAATACATTTTCCTCCATCCCAATGATAAAGACAACTGGGAACTCAAGTCCCTTAGCTGCATGGAGGGTCATCAAGGTCACTTCTGATGTCTCCTGACTGCCTGAATCTGTGTCTGCAATCAAAGCCAAGTCATTCAAGAAACGACTGAGTTTGTCCAAACCAGTTTCTTCTTCCTGGCTATCAGGATTGTCATCAAAGTTTTTGGTAACAGAAAGGAATTCCTCGATATTTTCAACCCGAGCCTTGCTTTCCAAGGTCGCTTGGGCATTAAGAATATCGATATAACCTGTTTTTTCTAAAACAGCCTCAACCAACTCTGTGATGGTCAATCGGTCCAGTTGCTCCCGCAAATCCAGAATCATATTGGCAAAATCCCAGATAGACTGGGCTGCCTTTCCTTTGATGCCAAACAACATGATGTTGGCTGAAGCATCCAGCATAGACATGTTTTGAATATTCGCAAAGTCGCGAATTTTCTCAACGGTTCCTGGGCCAATTCCACGTTTAGGCTCGTTAATAATACGCTCAAAACTGATATTATCACTCAGATTCGCAATGAGATTAAGGTAGGCGATAATATCACGGATTTCCTTACGGCTGTAGAACTTGGTCCCTCCAACCATGGTATAAGGAATATTGGACTTGAGCAGGGCTTCCTCAATAGTACGAGACTGGGCGTTAGTCCGATAAAGAACTGCAAAATCTTTGTGGAGGAAGTTGTGACTACGACCAAGTTCATCGATGGTTTTGGCTACAAAAACAGCCTCATCTTGCTCATCGTTAGCACGGTAATAAACGATTTGCTCCCCATCAGCATTCTGGGTCCAGAGATTCTTGGGACGGCGGTTTTTATTGTTTTTGATGACGTCGTTGGCCGCTTGGAGAATGGTTCTGGTTGAACGATAATTCTCCTCTAACAAAACGACCTTGGCTTGAGGATAATCTTTCTCAAAATCCAAGATATTCTGCATATCAGCCCCACGCCAACCATAGATAGATTGGTCTGCATCACCGACCACGCAGATGTTTTTAAAGCGTGAAGCCAAGAGTTTGACCAATTGATACTGGGCATGGTTGGTATCTTGGTACTCATCAACATGAATGTACTGGAACTTCTGCTGGTAGTAGGTCAAGACATCAGGATTTTGATCAAAGAGACGCAGGGTCAACATAATCAAATCATCAAAGTCAACGGACTCAGACTGACGAAGCTCCTTCTGATAGGCTGTATAACACTGAGCCACAATTTGCGTGTACATATCACCAGCTTGAGCAGCATAAGCCACATCATCAATTAGGTTGTTCTTAGCATTGGAAATAGTCCCCAAAATAGTCCGTTCATTCCATTTTTTAGGATCCAAGTTCAACTGCTTGAGGATGCGCTTCATAAGAGTTCGCTGTTCTCCGGGATCTACAATGGTGAAATTACGATTGTAGCCAATATGATCTGCATCACGACGCAAAATACGAACACACATGGAGTGAAAGGTCGCTATCATACAGTCCTGGGTTGCTGGATTGAGCCCATAAGCACGCTCTTTCATCTCACGCGCAGCCTTATTGGTAAAGGTAATGGCCAAGATATTCCAAGGATTGACCATCTTTTCATCAATCAAGTAGGCGATTCTGTGAGTCAAAACTCGAGTCTTTCCAGAACCAGCCCCTGCCATGATCAACAAGGGACCTTCTGTCGTTTGCACCGCCTCAGCTTGACAGTCATTCATTCCATTCAATAATGCGTTCATTTTCTCTTCCTTACTCTTGAAGTCAATGTTTCTATTATATCAGAAATTAGGGAAAATATCTTTACCTAGACTGGTTGCTTGTAGAAGAAAACTCTCTCATCAGCTGAAGACAAGGCCTCATATCTAGATAAGAAAAAGAGCTTGGATAGCATTTCCAAACTCATTTAAATCAATTGCAATTTACTAGAACAATCCTAGAACAGTTCCATCACTTTCAACATCCATATTAAGAGCGGCTGGACGTTTTGGAAGTCCTGGCATGGTCATGACATCGCCAGTAAGGGCTACAATAAAGCCTGCGCCTAGTTTTGGTACCAACTCACGAATGGTAATTTCAAAGTTTTCTGGTGCTCCAAGTGCATTTGGATTGTCAGAAAAACTGTACTGAGTTTTAGCCATACAGATTGGCAATTTGTCCCAACCGTTTTGAACGATTTGGGCAATTTGCGTTTGAGCTTTCTTCTCAAAGTTGACTTTTGTTCCACGATAGATTTCTGTAACAATCTTTTCAATCTTTTCTTGGACAGAAAGGTTATTGTCATAAAGACGTGTGTAGTTGGCTGGATTTTCAGCGATAGTCTTGACGAGCGTTTCAGCAAGAGCTACTCCTCCTTCTGCGCCATCAGCCCAGACACTAGCCAATTCTACTGGAACATCGATTGAGGCACAAAGTTCCTTCAAAGCTGCGATTTCAGCTTCTGTATCAGTGACAAACTCATTAATCGCAACAACTGCTGGAATACCAAACTTACGGATATTCTCAACGTGGCGTTTTAAATTAGCAAAACCTGCGCGAACTGCTTCTACATTTTCCTCTGTCAAAGCATCCTTAGCAACCCCACCATTCATCTTGAGAGCACGTAGTGTTGCGACGATGACTACTGCATCTGGAGAAGTTGGCAAGTTTGGTGTCTTGATATCAAGGAATTTCTCAGCCCCAAGGTCTGCACCAAAACCAGCTTCAGTAACAGTATAGTCAGCCAAGCGAAGGGCTGTACTTGTTGCCAAAACAGAGTTACATCCATGAGCAATATTGGCAAAAGGACCACCGTGTACAAAGGCGGGTGTACCGTAAATTGTCTGAACCAAGTTCGGCTTAATAG
>CAJPRB010000170.1:0-3190 GCA_905372925.1 uncultured Streptococcus sp. | reverse complement strand
GCCTTTTCAACAGTTTTTTCACACTTTGGTCCTGCCCTCTTGACCATTTTCCTTGTGCTCTTTGCCTTTACGACGATTCTCGGATGGAACTACTACGGAGAACGCTGTTTTGAGTTTCTCTTTGGTGTTCGTTTTATCTGGCTTTACCGTGTAGTCTTTGTACTCATGGTCTTGTTGGGAGGATTTATCGAGTTGGATATGGTTTGGATTATCGCAGATATCGTCAATGCTTTAATGGCTTTGCCAAACTTAATTGCCCTTTTGGTCTTGTCGCCAGTCGTTATTGCAGAAACCAAAAAGTATTTTAAAAACTAACCCAATCACACTTTTCGTGTGATTTTTTCATTTCATAGATATTTCTTATCAAGGCGATTGAAAATATATATTATCCAAGGGGGAAATTCTATGATAGACTAAATGACAATAAAATGAAAAGAGGTTTCTTATGACAACATTTACCATCCACACAGTAGAATCAGCACCAGCAGAAGTAAAAGAAGTTCTTGAAACAGTACAAAAAGATAACAATGGCTATATTCCCAACCTAATCGGTCTCTTGGCCAATGCCCCAACCGCTCTTGAAGCCTACCGAACTGTCGGAGCCATCAACCGTCGCAACAGCCTGACACCAGTAGAGCGTGAAGTAGTGCAAATCACAGCTGCCGTAACCAATGGTTGTGCTTTCTGCGTGGCTGGTCATACTGCCTTTTCAATCAAACAAATCCAGATGAATGATGATCTTCTCCAAGCCCTTCGCAACCGCACTCCAATTGAGACAGATCCAAAACTAGATACTCTAGCTAAGTTTACCTTGGCGGTCATCAATACCAAGGGTCGTGTAGGAGATGAAGCCTTGGCTGAATTCTTAGAAGCCGGCTATACACAACAAAATGCCTTGGACGTGGTTCTCGGTGTCAGCTTAGCCAGCCTTTGCAACTATGCAAACAACTTAGCTGATACGCCAATCAATCCAGAATTGCAACCTTATGCCTAGTTCGAATCATAAATAAAATGAAGGCTGATTCATCCAGTCTTCATTTTTCTATGCTATTTTAAGGGTTTTTATGCTATACTGATAATAATATGATTAACGGAGGTTGCCATGAAAAAACTCCCCTTGGTATTTTCTGGTTGTTTGTTAGGTTTGGCAGGTGCAGGAAACTTGATTGCGGATACTTGGCCTGTTCTTTCACACCTATTTAGTTTGACTGGATTGGTCTTATGGATTTTCTTTCTGATTCTTCATCTTTTTAATTGGGAAGAAACCAAGAAAGAATTGACCAAGCCCCCTCTTTTATCTGGTATAGCCACTTTTCCTATGGCTGGGATGATTTTCTCGACCTATGTCTTGCGACTAGTTCCGTCTATGCCTATCCTAGCCCAGCTTTTGTGGTGGTTTTCTTTTATTTTGGATCTCGCTTTGATCGCTTATTTTTCTCGTCGCTTTGTTGGAGTGGAGGAAAGAGCCAGTGCAACACCAAGCTGGACAGTACTTTATGTGGGAATAGCAGTGGCAGCCTTGACCTATCCAGTCGTTGGTCTGATTCAGATTGCCTATCTAACGGTGACTTTCGGCTTTCTAGCTACTTGTTTTCTCTATCCGTTGATTTACAGTGATTTAAAGAAAAAACCATTGACTCCAGCCCTACTAGGGCAAGAAGGAATCTACTGTGCTCCTTTTTCTTTGCTCTTAGCAGCTCTGGTGCGTATCGGTGGAGTTACTCTTCCGACCTGGGCCTTGTTACTGCTGATGCTTGTCTCTCAGTCGTTTTTCATCTTCGTTTTGACTCGCTTGCCTAATATTTTAAAACAAGGCTTTCAACCAGCCTTCTCAGCCTTAACCTTCCCAACCATCATCACAGCTACATCGCTTAAAATAGCTCAAGGAATTGTAAAACTGCCTATCTTAGATTATCTAGTGTTTGTGGAAACCCTCCTTTGCCTGATTATTTTACTCTTTGTCTTGAGCGGTTATCTAATTTGGTTACGAAAAAAGGTCTAGCTATTATCTAGCTAAACCTTTTTTTATGGTTTGATAAGTTCGGCACCACCCATGTATGGACGAAGAACTTCAGGAATGGTCACAGAACCATCTTCATTTTGATAGTTTTCAAGAATAGCGGCTACTGTACGTCCAACTGCAAGTCCAGAACCATTCAAGGTGTGAAGTAGCTTCACCTTGCCATCGGCTTCATCACGGTAACGGATTTGAGCACGACGAGCTTGGAAATCTTCTGTATTTGAACAGCTTGAGATTTCACGGTAGGTATTTTGGGCTGGAATCCAAACTTCCAAATCGTAAGTCTTGGCAGCTGAGAAGCCCATGTCTCCAGTAGAGAGCGCAACCACACGGTATGGAAGATTAAGCTTTTGAAGAATATTTTCAGCGTTGGCTGTCATTTTTTCCAATTCTTCATAAGATTCTTCTGGTTTGGCAAATTTAACCATTTCAACCTTGTGGAATTGGTGCAGACGAATCAAGCCACGTGTATCACGACCAGCAGAACCAGCCTCAGAACGGAATGATGGACTCATAGCAGTGAAGTAGATTGGCAGGTCTTTTCCGTCAAGGATTTCATCACGGTAGTAGTTGGTCAGAGGAACTTCAGCGGTCGGAATCAAGACAAAGTTGGTGTCACTCAATTCAAAGGTATCTTCCTTGAATTTTGGATATTGACCAGTACCGAACATAGAATCGTGGTTAACCATGTAAGGTGTGATGACTTCCGTATAGCCTTCTTTGCCATGCTCATCCAACATAAAGTTATAGATGGCACGTTCCAAACGAGCGCCAAGACCTTTATAGAAAAGGAAACGAGCACCCGTCACTTTTCCACCACGTTCCCAGTCAAGGATACCCAAGTCTTCACCAAGATCCCAGTGAGCTTTTGGCTCGAAGTCAAACTCGCGTGGAGTTCCCCAACGGCGAACTTCCACATTGTCATCTTCATCAGCTCCAACAGGAACGCTGTCAGCTGGGATGTTTGGAAGAGTAGTGGTAAATTCTGTCAATTTAGCATCGATTTCTGCCAATTCAGCATCCAAAGCTTTAACCTCAGCAGATAGAGTTTGCATGGCGGCAATCTTGTCATCTGCATTTTCCTTATTGCGCTTAGCTTGGGCAATCTCAGCAGAAACAGTGTTACGTTCTGCCTTGAGCGTTTCAACCTTGACCAAGATGTCACGACGT
>CAJPRB010000169.1:0-3270 GCA_905372925.1 uncultured Streptococcus sp. | reverse complement strand
GCCGACTCAGCTGACTCACGCACCATATCCCACTTGTCCTTGATAATGCCACTCATGATCAGGTAGCCTTCATCCTTGACCAAGCGATAAGCATCATCCGTCAGATGAATGAGAATATCCGCTAAGATATTAGCCACAATCACATCTGCCTCAATCTCCACACCCTTGAGCAAATCACCTGCCGCTACATGGATATTTTCCATGCCAGGGTTGAGCTCAATATTTTCCTGAGCCACACGAACTGCCACATCATCTAGGTCATAGGCGAAGATTTCCTTGGCACCAAGCAACGAGCTGGCAATGGAGAGGACACCTGAACCTGTCCCCACATCCAGCACCGTTTCGCCACCACGAAGAACCTGCTCCAAAGCAAAAAGGCTCATCTTGGTCGTCGGATGGGTTCCTGTCCCGAAGACCATACCAGGATCCAGCTTGATAATCTTCTCTCCCGCAGTCGCCTCATAGTCTGTCCAAGACGGCACGATGGTCAAGTCATGAGTGATACGAGCTGGCTCATAGTATTTCTTCCAGTTATCTGCCCAGTCCTCCTCAGCCAAGGCAGTCGTGCCAATCTTGACTTCTCCTAAGTCCATAAAATCCGTCAAGTCTGCCAGACGTGCCTGCAAGTCTGCCTCAACCGCTGTCACATCCACCGTTTCAGGATAGTAGGCTGTCACCACGATTTCTTCCTGCTGTTCAACCTCTGGGAAAATCTCACCAAAACGATCTACATTTCCCACATAGTCCATACTGTCTTCGATCGCAACACCTTGAGCACCTAGCTCAATCAAGAGATTAGAGACCAGCTCCTCTCCCTCGCGCTTCACTGTAACTTTTAGCTCTTGCCATGTTTCCATAATTAAGATACCAAGCCCGTAAAACACAAAGCCAAAATAGGAAATTCTCTGAAGACGCTTGGGTCTAAGAGAAGTTTATCTTTTTGGCACAGTGTTTAGGGCGGGTTCAGTTTAGAAATGTAACCGAACCATCCTTTCTATTTGTCAATCAATTTTTTCATGTAGACCATATCCATACCTTCTTTTTCAGGTTCGATATGGGTTTTGCGGTAGCCATTTTTCTCATAAAAAGCGACCATGCCCGCATCCTGTAATACCGTACACAAATCCCACTGTGTGATGGTTGGAAATTCTTTTTCCAGCAAGCTCAGTCCCTCAGATCCATACCCTTTTCCTTGGTACTGGGGCAAAATCGCTGCCGTTCCCAACCAAGCCTCCGTCAACTCTTCATTGGTCTGAATTCGTAAAAAACCGATAATTTCGTCCTTTTCTTTTACAAAGTAGTAATAACTATTAAGACGCTCGACTAGTTTCCATTTGATTCGTTCGCGGTCCTCCAGATAAGGATCATACTCATCTTGATATTTTTCATAGACAGCCTTAAAGCTAGCTCTTTGAATTGCAATTACGGTTTCTAAATCCTCTGCTCCTGCTCGGATAATCTGAATCATACTAATACCTCCAAATCCACTCTCTCAACTCGCTTCCTATGCTCTTACACACGCTGTTTTACTGACCCTCAAATTCTTCAATCACATCCGTGTAGTGTTCTTTCATTGCGTTATGAATCTGCTGTTTAAAAATACCAAACATAAGATAATAAACAAATAGAACAATTCCTGCAAACAGTATCAAAAATAAAAAATATACTGGAAGGGGCAGTACGAGACCTCTACCACTCAGTAAGGGTATAGCAAGCATTAATACCCAAATAACAGCCATAGAAATCCCAGCTACTTTCGTACCACTTTCTCTCTGCTTCTTTAACTTTAAATATTCCAAATAGATGAATGTAGCTTCTTCTCTAGAGTATTGTCCAGCTTTTAGTTTGCGTTTAACTTCCTTATTTAGTGTCGTTGTTGCAACTGCAAAAATCATTTTACTTCCTCCAAATAATCCCTCACTCTCCCCTGCAACTGGGGCACGACCTTATCTGAGCCAAGAAACTCCTCAATGCCCATTAGTTTGTAGCCCTGTCCCTCATCGCCAAAGACGATACTATCAAACTGTTCCTGCCTTAACTTACCAACTAGAAAGACGGATTCCTTCCCCTCAAAAAGCATACTTGGGTAAACCTTACTCCAAAGCAGACACTCTTCAATCAAATGAATTCCCAGCTCTTCGTAAACTTCACGCGCCGCACACTCAAAGGGACTTTCATCACCCTCTCGTCCGCCACCTGGCAATTCCCAGGTATTAGGGTATGGAATGTTTGATTTATCATCACGTAGGATAGTCAAGAGCTTATCACCACAAAAGAGGGCAATTTTGCAACCTGTAAAATCAGAAATTTCTATTTCCATATCATACTCCTAGTATCTCGGATAAGGATAAAACTCTCCTTCTTCCAAGCCGACTTTTCCTTCTTCAAAGACTTCTTGGTTCCATTCCATGACGAACTCTTCTGCTTCTGGGTCTTCCAAAAAGTCCATGAGGGCATCTAGCCCAACCTCAGCAGTATCTTTGAGGAATAGCGTAAAATAGGCTAAGAATTCACGTGAAAAACCTTTTTTAGGCAGATAAGGGATAACAGTCAGATAGTCTTCTGCATTGACTGTAGACTTGGCAGGATTGTAAAAAAGCACTGCTTCCTCAAAGAGGATATCGTCTGACGACACCTCTCCATCCTCGTCCAGCATCTCCACACCTGCAGCGTTTTGCGCTTCTAGTAAAAAACTCACTTCTACCGCGTGATTGCGCTTGTCCCAACTAATCTCATAATCAAAAGGAAAGTTCTTGTCCAACTCTTCCTGTAAAACATCTAAAAATCCGTATGTTGCCATTTTGTCCTCTTTCTATGCGACTCTTAAATCGCCCCGATTGCTCGGAAATATGCTAAAATAGATACTACCATCTTACCATATATACATCAGAAAATCCATGTTAGAAAGGACTGCTATGCCAGACAATCTCGCGCTTCGCATGCGCCCAAAAACCATCGACCAGGTCATCGGTCAGGAGCATCTGGTCGGACCTGGAAAAATTATCCGTCGCATGGTGGAAGCCAATCGTCTGTCCTCCATGATTCTCTACGGACCTCCAGGTATTGGCAAGACCAGTATCGCCTCAGCTATCGCTGGGACCACTAAGTATGCCTTTCGGACCTTCAATGCGACAGTGGATAGTAAAAAACGACTCCAAGAAATCGCAGAAGAAGCTAAATTCTCAGGTGGACTAGTTCTGCTACTGGACGAGATCCACCGACTAGATAAAACCAAGCAAGACTTTCTTCTACCACTCTTAGAAAGTGGTC
>CAJPRB010000168.1:0-3311 GCA_905372925.1 uncultured Streptococcus sp. | reverse complement strand
AATCAAAGACAATCAAATTCTTGACCGAGTCTATATAGTCGCTTTAGATAGTGTAGATCCAACTATTGATTCATTTTCTTTATCAAAGAATAACTATGGTCAAATGATAAACATTATTTTTACAGAAGACTATGAATTTAGATATTCTAAACAATGGTTGCGAGAATTATTCCAACATTCTTCAAGAGTGAACTATTTAGAAACAATTTCAAACTTATTCCATAGAGAAGACCTTAAAAAGGACAAACTATATCTATTTATCAAAGAACTTGATAAAATTATCGGAAATTATAGTTTTAAATTGTCTCTACATAGAATTAAATATAATCTAAATCGAGAAAATAATGAATATTTTGATTTGATTAGTGACTTTTTCTTAGTGTTGCTTAAACATGATAAGTTAGAAAACGATATCTTCTATTTTGAAACAGTAAAGGATATTCTTCCTCAATTGTCTTCAAAAGAAAGATTAGATGTATTACGAGAAATTCAAAGACAGAGCAATTGTACTCCTCCAGAGATTGAAAAAGTGCAAAGAATTATAGAAAATTTGAATTTGCAAGAGTGAAATAAAAGCTGGAAGACGTTTCAGTCAAAAAACTAAATAGGAAAAATCCAACCATAAGAACCAAGTTTGAAGCATTGAAAGGGGAGTAGGAAATCAAATATGAACGGTGTTATCAACTTAAAAAAAGAAGCGGGGATGACTTCGCATGATGCGGTTTTTAAGCTGCGTAGGATTTTGGGGACAAAGAAAATCGGTCATGGTGGGACCTTGGATCCAGATGTGGTGGGTGTTTTGCCCATTGCAGTTGGCAAGGCGACACGCATGGTCGAGTTTATGCAGGATGAGGGCAAGGTCTATGAGGGAGAAATCACTCTTGGCTATTCAACGACGACGGAGGATGCTAGTGGGGAAGTGGTTGCTGAGACACCCGTTCTGTCGCCCTTGGATGAAAAGCTTGTCGATGACGCGATTGCGAGTTTGACTGGTACTATCACACAAATACCGCCTATGTATTCGGCTGTCAAGGTCAATGGGCGCAAGCTCTATGAGTATGCGCGTGCTGGTCAGGAAGTGGAGCGTCCAGAACGTCAGGTGACTATTTATCAATTTGAACGGACAAGTCCGATTTCTTATGAGGATCACCTCGCACGATTCACTTTTCGTGTAAAATGTAGTAAGGGGACTTATATCCGTACCTTGTCTGTTGACTTGGGAGAGAAGCTGGGTTATGCGGCCCATATGTCCCATTTGACTCGGACTAGTGCTGCTGGTTTACAGCTAGAAGATGCCTTGACCTTGGAAGAAATTGCTGAAAAAGTGGAGGCTGGCCAACTGGACTTTCTTTATCCGTTAGAGATTGGAACAGGGGACCTTATTAAAGTTTTCCTAACTCCAGAACAAGCTACAGAAGTGCGCTTTGGTCGTTTTATTGAGTTAGACCAAACGGACAAAGAATTGGCTGCCTTTGAGGGAGATAGATTGTTCGCTATTCTAGAAAAAAGGGACAATTTCTACAAACCAAGGAAGGTTTTTAGCTAGTCTAACTGGGTGTAAGTATTAGAATTGTATTATCCATAATCTATCCAAATCAGACTATAAATTTTGCTAAAAATGTGATAGAATAGACGACGGATAAAAAAACGGAGGATAGCATGCAAAATAGACCAATCATTATCGGAGTGACAGGTGGTTCTGGTGGTGGTAAGACCAGTGTTTCAAGAGCCATTTTATCGCATTTTCCTGATGAAAAGATTTCCATGATTGAGCATGATTCATACTACAAGGATCAGTCTCATTTGACCTTTGAAGAGCGTGTCAAAACCAACTACGACCATCCATTTGCCTTTGATACAGACTTGATGATCGAGCAGATTAAGGAATTGTTAGCAGGACGTCCAGTGGACATTCCGACTTATGACTATACAGAACATACACGGAGTAGCAAAACCTATCGTCAGGAGCCTCAGGATGTCTTTATCGTTGAGGGGATTCTGGTCTTAGAGGACAAGCGTCTGCGCGATTTGATGGATATCAAGATTTTTGTGGATACAGATGATGACGTGCGTATTATTCGTCGTATTAAGCGTGATATGGAAGAGCGTGGCCGTAGTCTGGATAGCGTGATTGACCAATATCTAGGTGTGGTAAAACCGATGTACCACCAGTTCATTGAGCCGACCAAGCGTTATGCCGATATTGTCATTCCTGAGGGAGTCAGCAATACCGTTGCTATCGACCTTTTGACCACCAAGATTGCAAAGATTTTGGAAGAAGCTCGTAATAGTAAATAATCAGACGAGGAGGCTTGGCCTTCTTTTTCTATTTTTCCTTTAGTTTCGGTATGAAAAAAGAGATTTTTAAGCATATTTTTGGTATAATAATACCCATGGAAAAGCAAGAAAATGAATAGTAGGTGGAGATGGAAAAGTATTTATCGGTAACAACTTTGACCAAGTATCTGAAAATGAAATTTGATAAAGACCCTTACTTGGAACGGGTCTATTTAACTGGTCAAGTTTCCAACTTTCGTAAACGACCTACTCACCAATATTTCTCCCTAAAAGACGACCATGCAGTTATTCAAGCGACCATCTGGTCAGGGATTTATCAGAAATTAGGTTTCGACCTCGAAGAGGGGATGAAGATCAATGTGATTGGGCGTGTACAGGTCTATGAACCGAGCGGGAGCTACTCTATCATCATTGAGAAGGCTGAGCCTGATGGGGTTGGGGCGCTTGCAATTCAGTTTGAACAACTCAAGAAAAAACTAACAGAAGAAGGTTTATTTCAAGAACGCTTCAAGCAACCTCTTCCCCAATTTTCTAAGAGAATTGGTGTGGTGACCAGTCGCAGTGGAGCCGTTATTCG
This sequence comes from uncultured Streptococcus sp., assembly GCA_905372925.1. GTDB lineage: Bacteria > Bacillota > Bacilli > Lactobacillales > Streptococcaceae > Streptococcus. The sequence continues at coordinate 436 of CAJPRB010000168.1, read as the reverse complement.
AGATATTATCACGACCGTCAGCAGGCGCTTTCCAGGTGTGGACATTCTTCTCTATCCGACAAAGGTGCAAGGTGACGGAGCAGCGGAGGAAATTGCTCGAAATATTGCGCGTGCCAGTCAACGCGACGATTTGGATTTGCTCATTATTGGTCGTGGTGGGGGTTCCATCGAGGATCTCTGGGCCTTTAACGAAGAGATCGTGGTACGAGCTATTTTTGAATCTCGTTTGCCCATCATCTCTAGTGTTGGGCATGAGACAGATGTGACCTTGGCGGATTTTGTGGCAGATAGACGGGCTGCGACGCCAACAGCTGCAGCTGAACTGGCAACGCCTGTGACCAAGTTGGATCTCTTGAGCCATTTACAAAATCAAGAAAAACGAATGGCAACAGCAGTCCGAAATGTCCTATCTAAGAAACAAGAAGCTTTGAAAAAA
>CAJPRB010000167.1:0-3334 GCA_905372925.1 uncultured Streptococcus sp. | reverse complement strand
CAACCAAGGCAGGTCGCCTTTTCTGAATCTCCCGACCGACTGATGGATCAAAATCCAGCCAAATGATATCTTGCTTTTCAGGGATATAATCAGATTTCGCTATCAAGTAACCTTACCCCTTCAAAATCGTTTGTCATTCTCAAATCAGTAATCCCATCAAAAGGATCTTTTAGTTTTGGAGCTAAGACAATGACTCCATCAACTCCTTTGTAGACAACCATTTCTTGACCTTCCATCATACCCAAATTTTTAGGAATGGTCACAGTGAGAGAATTTCCCACCTTCCGAGTCTTTACTGTATTCATCACTCTACCTCCACGAAATCGCATATACAAAGTATATACCAAACGGCAAATAAAGTCAAGCAAACGTTTAATTACATAAATTAAGTTATGTGATATAGTGTGATTTTATTTTAGTCAAAGCCTGTGCAAAAGCACCTAATTTATGATAGAATAGATGGTGAGAAAGAAAACGTTTTATTACGTTTTTTTAGTCGGAAGGGGAAAAATATTATGGCTACTATTCAATGGTTTCCGGGTCATATGTCTAAGGCTCGGCGACAGGTTCAGGAGAATTTAAAATTTGTTGATTTTGTAACGATTTTGGTGGACGCTCGGCTACCCTTATCTAGTCAAAATCCTATGTTAACCAAGATTGTTGGGGATAAACCAAAGCTTTTGATTTTAAATAAGGCAGATCTGGCTGACCCAGCAATGACAAAAGAATGGCGTCAGTACTTTGAATCACAGGGAATTCAAACTCTGGCTATCAACTCCAAAGAGCAAGTGACCGTAAAAGTTGTGACAGATGCTGCTAAAAAGCTCATGGCTGATAAGATTGCACGCCAGAAAGAACGAGGTATCAAGATCGAAACCTTGCGGACCATGATTATCGGCATCCCAAATGCTGGTAAGTCAACTCTGATGAACCGTTTGGCTGGGAAAAAGATTGCAGTTGTCGGCAATAAACCAGGTGTTACCAAGGGACAACAATGGCTCAAAACCAATAAAGACCTTGAAATCCTAGACACACCAGGGATCCTCTGGCCTAAGTTTGAGGATGATACTGTCGCACTCAAACTAGCCCTAACAGGAGCGATTAAAGACCAGTTGCTTCCTATGGATGAAGTGACCATTTTTGGTCTCAATTATTTCAAAGAACATTATCCTGATAAGCTAGCTGAACGTTTCAAACAAATGAAAATTGAAGAAGAAGCTCCTGTTATCATCATGGATATGACACGTGCCCTCGGTTTCCGTGACGACTACGACCGTTTTTACAGTCTTTTCGTGAAGGAAGTCCGCGATGGCAAACTCGGTAACTACACCTTAGATACATTGGACGATATTGATGACGACGATTAAAGAAATCAAGGAACTTCTTGCGACTGTCAAAGACTTAGACGATTCCCTTTTTCTTGAACTGGAAAAGGATACTCGTTCTGGAGTTCAAAAGGAAATCAGCAAGCGTAAAAAAGCCATTCAGGCTGAACTGGATGAGGATCTTCGGTTGGAATCCATGCTGTCCTATGAAAAAGAACTTTACAAACAAGGAGTGACCTTAATAGCAGGTGTTGACGAGGTCGGCCGTGGTCCTCTTGCTGGACCTGTGGTCGCTGCAGCTGTTATCTTACCGAAAGACTGTAAAATCAGAGGCCTCAACGATAGCAAGAAGATCCCCAAAAAGAAACATTTGGAAATCTTTCAAGCTGTTCAAGACCAAGCCTTAGCAATCGGCATTGGAATCATGGATAATCAAGTCATTGACCAAGTCAATATCTATGAAGCAACCAAACTCGCTATGAAAGAAGCGATCTCCCAGCTCAGTCCACAACCTGAGCACCTTTTGATAGATGCCATGAAACTGGAGTTACCAATTTCACAAACCTCCATTATCAAAGGAGATGCTAACTCCCTCTCAATCGCAGCCACATCTATAGTGGCCAAGGTGACACGGGATAATATTATGAAGGACTATGATAACCAATATCCTGGCTATGATTTCGCTGCCAATGCTGGATATGGAACAGCTAAACACTTAGAAGGTCTCGATAAACTAGGAGTTACTCCCATTCATCGAACCAGTTTTGAACCGATAAAATCACTGGTTGCAGCAAATAAAGAAAGTTAAGTTGGAGGAAATGATTATGGAGGAACAGTCAGAAATACTCAGCTCCAAGAAAGAATTTGCCTTTGCCTCAAGCACCATATTATCCCAAGTTGGACGAGGAATCATTGTTGGTCTCGTCGTCGGGCTAATCGTCGGATCTTTTCGTTTCTTAATCGAAAAAGGCTTCCATCTGATACAAGTACTTTATCAAGATCAAGCGCACCTAGTGCGCAATCTTTTTATCATTGGTCTATTTTATTTAATAGTTTGCTGGCTCAGTGCGAAACTAACTCGGTCAGAAAAAGACATCAAGGGTTCAGGAATTCCTCAAGTCGAAGCTGAACTAAAGGGACTGATGACTCTTAACTGGTGGAGTGTCCTCTGGAAAAAATATATTCTAGGGATTCTTGCTATTGCCAGTGGACTTATGTTAGGACGAGAAGGGCCAAGCATTCAACTTGGAGCCGTTGGTGGTAAAGGTATTGCCAAGTGGCTAAAATCTAGCCCAGTTGAAGAACGTTCCCTGATTGCCAGTGGAGCTGCTGCAGGTTTAGCCGCTGCCTTTAATGCACCAATCGCAGGTCTCCTCTTTGTTGTAGAGGAAGTCTATCACCATTTTTCACGTTTTTTCTGGGTCTCAACTCTAGCAGCCAGCATCGTAGCAAACTTTGTCTCACTACTCATATTTGGCCTAACACCTGTGCTGGATATGCCAGACAATATTCCTCTCATGACCCTAGACCAGTATTGGATACACCTCCTTATGGGAGTTTTTCTCGGGCTTTCTGGTTTTCTCTATGAGAAAGCTGTACTCAATGTTGGTCGAATTTATGACTGGATTGGTCAAAAAATCCATTTGGATAGAGATTATTATCCAATCTTGGCTTTTATTCTTATCATACCAGTCGGGATCTTCTTACCTCAAATTCTCGGTGGTGGAAATCAGGTCGTTCTTTCTTTAACTGAGCAAAATTTTAGTTTCCAAGTTCTATTAGCTTACTTTTTGATTCGCTTTGTTTGGAGCATGATTAGCTATGGAAGTGGCCTCCCAGGAGGAATTTTCCTACCCATTTTGGCGCTCGGTTCCTTACTTGGTGCCCTAGTTGGTGTCATTTGTGTCAATCTTGGGCTTGTCAGTCAAGAGCAGTTTCCTATATTTGTCATTTTAGGAATGAGTGGCTACTTTGGGGCAATATCCAAGGCTCCCTTAACCGCTATGATA
>CAJPRB010000166.1:0-3337 GCA_905372925.1 uncultured Streptococcus sp. | reverse complement strand
AAAACACTGGTTATCCAGTGTTCTTTATCTTTCTTTGCATTACTTAAAATGCCCCCTGCAGGAATCGAACCTGCAACTACTCCTTAGGAGGGAGTTGTTATATCCATTGAACTAAGGGAGCTAGAGAAAAACTCTGCTAGGTAAGCAGAGTTTTTTAGTCGAATTAACGACGGATTTCTTTGATACGAGCTGCCTTACCTTGAAGTGCACGCAAGTAGTACAATTTCGCACGACGTACTTTACCGTAACGAACAACTTCGATCTTTTCAACACGTGGAGTGTGGATTGGGAAGATACGCTCAACACCTACACCGTTAGAGATTTTACGAACTGTGTAGTTTTCTGAGATGCCAGCACCTTTACGTGCGATAACAACACCTTCAAAAATCTGGATACGTTCACGGTTACCTTCGACAACTTTCGCATGTACACGAACAGTGTCACCAGGACGGAATGATGGGATATCTGTACGAAGTTGACCTTCAGTCAAGCTTTGGATTAATGGATTCATTTTATTCTCCTATCTTTGTCAATCTTGAGGAACCTTCCTCAGCGGATAAACTGTATTTTTGTGCGTCCATTACACACAAGATACAGTTTACCAAATTTCCACATAAAAGTAAAGAAATTTATAGCAGAATTCCTAAAAAAATCGCTAGAAAACCACCTATGTAGGTTAAGACTAAATAGCTATAAAATACCTTCTTGTCACTAAGTAGTCTTTGCAGCTCATCATTCAAGGTTGAAAAGGTCGTCAACCCACCACAGAAACCTGTCGCTAGGATAGCATAGACTTCCTTGGACTCCACATGGTTGTAGAGCAAGCCAATCAAAAAACAACCGAGAAGATTGGCTATGAGAGTTCCTAGGGGCAATTTCGAGGATTGATTATAGCGAGAAAAGAAATAACGCACCAGTGCTCCGAACCCGCAGGCGATTGCAAGATAGATGATTACCATTTCTTCCTCCCTAGAATATAAGCCAATAGCAGACCTCCTCCAATACTCAAAAGCAGATAGCTAATTAAGCTAAGATAACGCCCGGTATCGAGCAATTTCACGGCATCAAGCATTAGACTAGAAAAGGTTGTCAGGCCACCACAAAATCCTGTCCCAAGCGCCAAAACCAAGCCCTTGCTGGTTCCCTTATAGGCCAGATAGCCTTTTACCAGATAGACCAGGTAGAAAATACCCAGATAGTTGACAAGGAGGGTACCCCAAGGAAAGTCTGGACTAGCTGGTAACCAAGTGGAAACCAGATAGCGGACAAGACCTCCCAACATAGCAGCCAGAAAAATCCCTAGCGGATAAAATTGTTCTTTTTTCATTTGATGTTTTGATCCTGATAATCACGCGAACGTTTGAGAATGTCTGAAAAAGTCTCAACAATGGTCTCCTGATAGCGCTTATCTTCTACTCGATTTTTGACTTTTTCAAAAATAACTTCTTCTCTCTTAGAATCTAAGATTGGTTTACCAGATGCTTTTTTATAAGCGACAACCCCTTCAACTAAATGCATTCTTTCTTCCAGGAGCTTGACGATTTGATCGTCAATTTGATCAATTTCTTGCCGAATACTATCTAAATCCATAGTGTCTCCTCCTTTATTTGAATTATTGTATCAAAAAGCCACCAAATAGGCTAGTAAAATCCCAAAATAGCTAATAAAAAACGCACCGACTCCTTTCAGTCAGCGCAGTTTGATTCTTATCCTACTTTTGCAGCCAATTCTTCTGCGAATTGTTCCAAGCGTTCGATATCTTCTTCTTCAGCAGAAAGATCAACTTTAACACACTCTGAACCTTTTTCTGCTCCTGTCGCTACAAAAACACGATCAAAGTCATTGACAGCCTTACAGAATTCGTCGTAGAAGGTGTCACCTGAACCAACAACTCCGTAGATTTTACCATTCAAGTTGAGATCAGCTAGGTCTTCGTAGAAGTCCATCATCTCATCTGGCAATTCTCCGTCTCCATAAGTATAAGTCGCAACGATCGCGATGTCCGCTTCCAAGAAGTCTGAAGCGTCAACAGTCGTACATTCATCAACATCGACATCCAATCCCAAGTCTCGCAATTTATCTGCTACAATATCTGCAATTTCTTCGGTATTACCGGTCATACTGGCAAATACAATTTTTGCTAATGCCATATCGTCCTCCTCAATTTATCTCTCTCCATTATATCATATCTTTTTCATTTTAAAAATAAAAATTCTTGTGCTACAATGAAATGAGAAAGAATTGAGGTTATTTATGGAGATTTGTCAGCAAATTTTAGAGAAAATCAAAGAATACGATACCATCATCATTCATCGTCATATGAAACCGGACCCTGATGCCTTGGGAAGTCAGGTAGGTTTGAAAGCCTTGCTCAATCACCATTTTCCAGAAAAGACCATCAAAGCTGTTGGTTATAATGAACCGACTTTGACTTGGATGGCAGAAATGGATACTGTTCAAGATAGTGACTACCAAGGAGCTCTTGTCATTGTCTGCGATACAGCCAATACTGCTCGTATCGATGATAAACGCTATGAACAAGCTGATTTCACCATCAAAATTGATCACCATCCAAACGATGATATCTATGGTGACCTATCTTGGGTGGATACAAGTTCAAGCAGCGCCAGTGAGATGATTGCCCTATTTGCTCAAGAAAATCAGCTGGCTTTGTCTAGCGAAGCAGCACGACTTCTCTATGCAGGAATTGTCGGGGACACAGGGCGTTTTCTCTACCCGTCAACTAGTGCCCGTACCTTTAGAATAGCTGGCCAGCTCCGAGAAATTGATTTTGACTTTGCTGGATTGTCTCGTCAAATGGATACCATGAGCTTCAAGATTGCAAAACTGCAAGGGTATGTTTATGATCACTTAGAAGTTGATGAGAATGGAGCCGCACACGTTCTACTTACTCAAGAAATCCTGAAAGAATATAAGGTTACGGATGCTGAAACAGCAGCGATTGTTGGAGCACCTGGTCGAATCGATACCGTTAAGGCTTGGGCTATCTTTGTTGAACAAGCTGATGGTCACTTCCGTGTGCGTATGCGCAGTAAAATTACCCCTATCAATGAAATTGCCAAAGAACACGACGGAGGAGGACATCCATTAGCTAGTGGCGCCAATTCCTATAGTCTAGAAGAAAACGAAATCATCTATCAAAAGTTAAAAAACTTGCTTAAAAACTGATAAAATACTTGCCAAACTTTTCAGAATCTGATAGACTAGTATGGTAACAATCTATGGCTCGCAAAGAGACCATGGCAGAAAGGAAATATTGCAAAATGAAAAAAGATATCCATCCAGAATATCGCCCAGTTGTCTTCATGGACACAAC
>CAJPRB010000165.1:0-3355 GCA_905372925.1 uncultured Streptococcus sp. | reverse complement strand
TGAAGAACACGACTTTCACCCACATAAAGTTTGTCAGTCTTACGTTCTTGAACTTTGAAATCAATTGCCTCTTCTTCAACCAGAAGTTCTGGTTTTTCATGAACCAAATCTTTGACACCATCAAGCGGTTGAGCCGTACCACGTTTAGTTCCAACGAGAAGAACCCGGTTAACAGGAGCCTGAAGCACTTCACGGAGTTTCTCTTCACGAGTTCCGTCTGGACTAACAGATGTAAGAATGCGTTCCTTACCAACTTGTCCTTCTTGTTCTACACGACTTTCACCTACATATAGACTTGGTTCTTCTTTTTCAACAGTCTGGAAGGCAAGTTCCTTTTCGACAACCTCAAGACTTGGATTTTCTTCTTGAATAGCAGGGGCTGTTTTCTCAGAAATCGGGTTTTCCTTGGTCAACTGGATACGGTATTCCTTGACTTGTTTTCCACTTTCTGAAACGAGGCGAACAAGTACTGGAAGGCTATCATCGCCACTATCTACAACTGTTGAAGCTACTTGGTCTGTTTCTTCAACTGAGACTTTTGGACGTTGACCTTTATAGGTAACCTGATAGTCTTGACGATTTTCAGCGAAATCAGGAAGTTCTTTCCCATCTACTAGAATCTTAGATTGAGTACTTTCTTGAGGCAGTTCGCTTGGTGCAAGGAAGGTCATCTCAATCATTGCAACACCGCTCTTGTCTGCTTTACGCTCCATACGCCATCTCATGGCTTTGGCTTTCACGGCTTTAAATGTTACGTTGATTTCATCACCGGCTTCAATATCTTTATCCGCACGATAAGGAACAGCTTCCCAGTTATCTGGATTGTTGAATGGATGGCCTGATTCGTAGGCTTGGTAGTTTGAATAGTAGGTAGGAACTTCAAAATCTGGGCCAATATAGCGTTCCAAAACGAGTTTAGATGGCGCATCCGTTCCACTATCTGCAAAGAAGTGAAGTTTGGCTTGCGCAACAGTCCGTTCAACAATCTTGCCATTTTCACGGAAAATAACACCTGCTGATACTTCTGGATTAGAAGATGGTGTTGGAGACCAGTTTGTCCAACGACGATTTTCATTATGGTCTCCATCATTGATATAGTCTACACGGTCATGTGAACTTGGATCAATATCATTGGTTGCAGAAGCAAAGGCTTGGTTACTGTTTTCATCATAGTTAGGATTGTTTGAGAGAGCCTCACCAAGTTTGTCCGTCACTCGTACAGTGAACTCAGCAACAAGGTCACTACCAAGGACATGGCCTCGAACGGTAAATTGACCTGCTTTTGTCAGATTTTCTGCTGGAACTTCTTCCCATTCAACTGCCAAGTCTTTTGTTTCGTAACCGTCTTTACCTGTGAAGTAAACAGGAACCTTAGTTGGCAATTCAAGTGGTTGCCCTAGTTGCAACAAGCGAGCTTGTTTAACCGCAGCAACTGGTTTACGAGAGAGTAAGTCTTTATTGCTTGTAAAGTGTAGACGGTATTCTCCTAGGATGTCACCATTTTCAGCTTTCGCGATGACACGAACTGGCTCACCTTCACGAACGCTTGGAACGACCGTCGCAAGACCATTGTTGCTAACACTTGCTGTTACTGTAGGAACTTTTCCATCTACAGACTCAAGGTAGTAGTCTGTCAAATCAGGGTTGAAGTTTGCTAAATCTTTGCCGTCAACTTGGATTCTTGTTTGTCCTTGTTTAGCTGCCGCAACTTGTTTCGCAAAGATTTGTACTTCTGTGATAGAAGTTCCACGCTTATTATCCGCTTTCACCATGCGAATGCGCACAGCATAGGTTTCAACCTTATCAAAACTAAAGTGATTCATTTCTCCAGCCTTGAGTTGAGCTGGGGCTTTTAGATTGGTAACTGGTTTCCAGTTAGCTGGATCGTTAAATACATGGTTTTCCTCACCTACAAAGCTAGGGTTTTTAGGTGCTGTTGGAATGGTCTTACCGACATAATATTCGATCACATAAGACTTCGGTGCACCTACCCCATGGTCTTCGTGGAATCCGACACTTAAGTTATCAACCGAACGTTTGCTCAAGATACCTGAATCTCCAAATAGAACACCAACTGAAGCCTCTGGATTACTACGATTCCAGTTTGTCCAACGATTGGCTGGGCGGTCATTAAAGGAAATCAATTTATCGTTGACGTTTGAAACAGGGTCGCTCGGATTTGAGTCTGAAGCAAAGGCAAGTGGCAATTCTGAACCTGTCCATTGGTCAGAAATATTTGCTCCCTGCTCAGTTTGAGCAGACACACGAACATGAAGTTTGGTAGTTAATTGCGTACCTTCTAGGCGACCAGTGACTGTAAAGACACCTTCCTTGGCGTATTGCTCTGGACGAATCGCATCCCATGTAACCTTAGCTGATGAAACATGACCATTTGAATCGTAGGTACGAACACTTTCTGGTAATTGTGGCGCTTCTGCGGTTGGAGTTGTCACACTGACTTCTTCAACTGAAACGATGCCTTCTACAGAGACTTTAGCACGCGCTTCAAGGTCAAGGCCTTCAACTTTACCTAGAACTTCAAAGGTTTGATAGGAGTCAAGTTTTTCTTTTGGAATAGCTTGCCATGTGACTTTATGAGTTTTAGGGAAACCTTTGTCATACTCAACCGTTACTGTTGATGGAAGAGTAGGTTCTTGATGCAAGTCAGTCACTACATTTACTGGGCGTATAGATTGGGCTACTTTTTTCTCAGTATTGGCCTGGATCGTAAGAGCGATTTGACCTCTAGCCCCCTCATATTCCGCTTTGAGAGTGACTGATCCTGGCTTATGCAACTCAAGCATTCCTTTACGAACTGCGACTTCCCCTTCACCACTTGTAGAGAAGGTCACCTTATCCGCTGGTAATACAGCTTGCGTTCCGTCTTGATAGTGAGCGAGAACAGACAATTTCACTGTTTGATCTTCCTTAAGACCGTCAGCTTGCTCCACTTGTAGGCTCAGGCGGTCAATTTTTGGTGCTTCTTCTAGAAATTGAATTGCATAAGTTTGAAGCGGACCACCATCATTTGGTTGAACAAAGATGCTTGCACGCATACCGTTTGCTGTACTTGCTTGAAGGACTGTAACAGTTGCATTTTTAGCACTTGCTGTGACTTCTGGCAATTGTGCACCATAAGCCAGAGTGCGGTATTGCATTGGATGTTGACTAGTGAGGTCTGTGACAGCTTCACCACCAACAGTTACAGTTGGCACTACAGGTGCTGCAGGATTGCCTTCTTCTACTACAAGAGTAGCATGTATGGTTTCGCCTCCTAATTGACCAGTCATTTGAATACGTGATCCAGCAACTGAAAGTTTAGCTTTATCTGCTTCCGCAATCTCCCACTTATCCA
>CAJPRB010000164.1:0-3370 GCA_905372925.1 uncultured Streptococcus sp. | reverse complement strand
ATCCAGCAGCCCTAAGCGCGTGTGAATTGTGTGCTCTTTTTTCGTGCACTTTAAAAACCCTTTAAAATCAACACTTTAAGGGGTTTTTGTTTGTCTTATGTGATAAAAAGGGGCAGACGAGGGGCACAATTTAAAATTTTATCTTGTCTAACTTGTTAGATATGTCTGATACCATTTTTTGGGTAACGTGAGAATAAATCTCTAGTGTGGTCTTTGAGTCACTATGTCCTACTCTATCCATGATGGCAGTCAAAGGAATGCCTAGCTCAGCAAGTAGGGATATGTGAGAATGTCTAAATGTATGTGTAGTTATATTTTTTTCTATGCCGATTTTTTGACCATGTCTTTTCAATGCACAAATAACCCTGGCATTTGTTATTGGTTCTCCTAGAGTATTGATGAAAATAAAATCTGTATCAAATCCATTTGTCGCATTCTCTATTATTTGCTCTTTGATAATATCTAACACTTTTTGAGGTGCTGTTATAACCCTATCGGACTTGATTGTCTTTGGTGTAGTTCTCTCTTTTTGTCTGAAATCGTATGTATGCTTGATGTGAATAGTCTTTTTAGAAAAATCTATATCCTCCTTGTAGTTTAAGGCTGCCAGTTCTCCATACCTCATGCCAGTAAGAAAAAGAACTTTAGCTATTCGGATATACTTTGTAATTCGATAATCACATAGGGCCTCGTCTTTTAAATTTTGGATGAATAACTTAAACTCTTTTTGGTCTAAGTATTTTGTGTTTTTCTTCCTGAGTTCGTCGGATGTAATTACTTTTCTAGGCGTTTCAACAAATAGCATTTCATTTGTATCAATATAATTCATTCTGATAGCGAATTTCATTATCTGATTGAGCTTGAACTTGATTTTAGAAACATAGTTATGAGATCTCCCGTCTTGTAATAGCTGATCTATTACTTTTTGTAATAAACGTCTATCAATATTTCTAACTAGGTAGTCGCCCTCTATCTGCTTTAAAATCTCTTTTTTTACATTTTTTGAAGCATAGACTGTTGAATTTTTAACACCGTGTTTCCAATTCTCCTCGAATTCCTCATATAGTTTTTCAAAAGTTATATCAGAAACAAAATGTTGTTTTTCTCCTAACTTTTGTTTTATCTTTTCCTGCAGCAAGATAGCAGCTTGATTTCTTGCCTGGGGAGTTTTCTTCTCCATGGTCACTGAAACTTTTTTTAATTTCTCAGTATATGGATCTTTATATCGCTCAAAAAATTTGTATTTTCCGTTGGGAAGTTCTTCCATCCACATTGCGTTTACCTCACTTTTTTGTTAAAATGAGTATAAGAAAACGACCTTTTGAATGGTTGTTTCTTATACGTAAGTTCCTCACACTCAGAGTCGCCAAACTTTGCGAGTGTGGGGGTTTTTTATTTACGAATTATGAACGATAACGTCCAATGCTCCCATGATTCGCTGAGCGTTTTCGACTGCTTCTTTGTACTCTTTCGAAGTGTTCTTTACTGGTTTTCTAATCAAGTCAATAAATACGACTGGTTTGGTGAAGTCGTTTGAGGTCACACGGACTGTCATGTTCAAAATTTTAGAAGTTGATTTTCTTTTTGCTACAATACCGCCTGCGACAGCACCAATCGCTCCAAACATAGCGCCTGCAATCAATGCTTGACCAACTCCTCCAGAAACAACCGTCTGATTATTGATAATCAATTCATAGGATACTAAATCCTCGAATGAATACCAATCAGTGTCATTCTTATCTTTCTTGACCAAGGACGGTATCAACGATAACCCCATTGTACTAACCGCAAGTGTAGCTTTTGCAGTACCTTTAATCGCTCCACCAATTAAACCAGAAGATCCCTTTGCTTTCCGAGCTCCGTTTATACGATAAGTTCGATGGTGTCTGTCAATCTCAAGTGGTCCGACTTTGTCCGTTTTTCTGCTTCGTGGAGCAGGAGATGGAGAAGCCGGTTTATTGACCGGCTGAGGTTGTTCGGTCGGTTCTTGGTTAGCGATAGAATAACCGCAATTTGGACAGAACTTGTAACCCTCTACTGGATTGCCACATTCAGGACAAAATTTCATAATAACCTCCAAAATAATAACTATTTAAAATCCTTTATACTCTTTTTTTCTTATCCATGGCCGACGAGGTTATGGTTTTTTATTTTTCTCAATACCTTGCCACAATGCACCAGCTATCACATCTGCTTTTAACATTACACGTCAATATCATAATATTGTTGTAAGATATTGTTCCCTTGTTTGTATTTTGTAACGAGGTCAATAGCTACTCGTCGTTGCTGTTGATCGTCCAACAAATATTCATCATAGCTCAATATCCGATAATGAACAAAATCAACTAATCGATTAAAAAGGGCGTTATCGCTGATTGTATTTGCTTGTTTAATTTGCTCGTATGAGTGCTTGTTTTTGAGGTGCCAGACCATGCGCTCATTATTGATGTAAAAGAGAGAGGCCATGGTGTTAGCCTCTATTTCTAGCGGATTGCTCTGATAGTTGTTAGCGCAAGCGAGGGCGACCTCATCAGAACGGCCCGTGCTAAAATGGGCTGCAATATGGGCTAATTCATGCAAAATGGTAAAGATAACCCGTCTTTTGATATGTGTTTGATTGATATAAACAAGGTACTTTTCTTTTTCTTTGCTATAAATGGTAAAGCCGTCATTGTGTTTACAGATGATATCATCCAAGTAGGTAACATCTGGATGATTGACAAGCCCTCGATATCTAATGTATTCAGACCCAAGTAGACCGGCTGAAGGAAGCATAGGAAACGGGTCCTTTTCAAAGAAGATAAAATGAAGGTTGTAAGTCTGTTCAAAGTAACGGATAATGTGCTGAAAAGTAACTTGTTCAAGTGGAATATTATTCTGTCGAGAAACTGCTTCGATCACCGGGACGGCGTAATCCCAGTGTTGGATGTACTGTCTACGGGAAATAATTTCTCTAGCCATAATTACCTCCACTTACTGTCATCGTCCATCAGGGTTTTAGCAGTTACCATCAAGCTTTCAATCGCCTTATTAAAACGAACCTTTTCTTCCTCGGTCATGTTCTGGGTCTGATTTCTGAACGCTGCGACAAGTTCAGTCTCAGCTGGACCAAGATATGCATTTTTCTTGTCATCCTTTGCAATAGCAGGATTATCTGTCCGTCCGAGTAAATAATCGGTGGATACGTTGAAGTAGTTAGCAATTTCTGCGATACGCTCAGCATTTGGCGTAGAGTTTTTTATCTTATACAGTGTATTTCTGCCATAACCCAAGTCTTCTTCGACTTGCCCAAGAGCTTTTCCACGCTTTTTTGCTAATTCTTTAATTTTTTCAAATGTCTCAAACATTGTTAAATCAACCTCTCTAAGAC
>CAJPRB010000163.1:0-3402 GCA_905372925.1 uncultured Streptococcus sp. | reverse complement strand
TCGCTATGATTGTCGAGTTAATCATGCTCACATCCCAATAAATCCCTAGAACAATTGATTCTAGGGATTTTATTTTATAGAAATTTAAGTGTCAGCTAACCCAGACACTTAACAAAGAGTCAGCATTCCTTTTATTTATAAATCTATTTTGTTAAGATCGTTTAAATTTTGCTCGTAGGCGGTCTGCTTGAGGTTTCCCAATAATCTTGTCCAATAGGTGAGTGCCAAGAGTCATTAAACCATAGAGTCCTCCCCCGAGACCTCCGATGAGGGCTACATAAAGGAAACTCCAGAAGCGTCCCGTTGGTTGGAAGAAAAATCCTAAAATCCACTGTAGGAAACCAACCAGAATAAACATGACCAGTGTCAAAATGGTAATCAAGATAGTTCTCTTCAAGATAATCTTACGGCGTGCACCCGTCACCTGACAAATATCTCGGTACATCAGAACATTTGGAATGATGAGACCGATGGTCGTTGAGATCAAGGGACCGTAGCTGTGGAAAATAGCAATGGTTGGCAATTGCAAGACGATCTTAGCAATGGAACCATAGATAAAGTAAAGAACTGCCTTGCGGTTGCGGAACATGGCCTGAAGCATAGGAGACAAGACCATATACAAGCCTAGGATAGTAGACTGCAAAACTGCAAAGACAAATAAGCCCATGGCCAGACTATCTGGCTTACCGTAAAAGACTGTATAAAGAGGCTCCCCTACCATGACCACTCCAACCGTTGCCGGCAGTAGAAATAAGAAGAGCATGGTAAGGCTATCTTGGACTAGGCGAGCCGCCGCTGGCAAGTCACCTTTTACATAGTTTTCCGTCAAAAGCGGCAAGCCGACACTACCAATGGAAACCCCTACAGAGATTAAAATCATGGTAATTTTATTAGGATTGGCAGAGAAATAAGAAAACATGACAACCAAGTCTTCATTGCTGTAGTTGGTAAACCACTTCATACTATTGATAAAGGTCATCTGGTCTAAGATTTGGAAGAGTTGAATGGCTGATCCTGTCAGGATAAAGGGAATGGCTTCCTTGATGGTATCGACTAAGAGTCGCTTACTATTGATTTTATCCCGTGTTTCAAAAACTCTTTTAAGCAAACCTTCTTGGGCAAGAAAGTAGATCAAAACTGCAAAACTTGCCACCATCCCCACAAAGGCTGCAAAGGTCGATTGGGTAACGGCTGATAAGTAGTCACCAGAACCCATCTTCATAATGAAGAAGGTTGCCATCAACATCCAGATGACACGAATCACCTGCTCGGCGATTTGACTCATAGCATAGGGTTTCAGGTTATTCATCCCTTGGAAGAAGCCTCGGATGACACTCATAGATGGGAAAATCAAGACCGCCCAAGCCAAGCTCTGCATGATGGGAATCAGGTCTTTCCCCACACCTGACAAATCTGCTAACCAAGGAGAAAAGAGATACAAGACCAAAGCAAAGACTAAGCCCAAGCCCGTCATAAAGCTTAGGAAACTCCGAATCAAGGCAAAGCTATGCTCTTCTTCTCGCATGGTATTGTACTTAGCCACTTGTTTTGCGACTGCAACTGGGATACCCGCTGTCGAAATCAGCAAGAACCAGGCGTAAATATTGTAGCCCATGGTAAAGAGTCCATTTGCCTTAGCAGCATAGGTCCCCATCCAGATATACCAGGGAATAATGTAGATAGCACCAAGGAGGCGACTAATAAAGTTACTAGCTGTTAGCCAAGCAGTCCCTCGCAACATCTGGGCTTGCTGGTGATTGTTTTCGTTAGACATAGCTTCCTCATTCAATTTTGATAACTAGGAAATTTTCCTCATCTTCCATTATAAACTTTTCCTTGTTACTTGTAAAATTCAGACTTTCGGTTTACAATAGAAAGTATGATAAAGATTGAAACCGTATTAGATATATTAAAGAAAGATGATCTCTTCCGCGAGATTATCGACCAAGGACACTACCACTACAACTACAGTGAAGTTGTTTTTGATAGTATCAGTTACGACAGTCGTAAAGTTAAAGAACAGAGTCTATTTTTCGTTAAGGGAGCCTCTTTTAAAAAAGAATTCCTTACCTCTGCTATTACACATGGTCTCGGATGGTATGTAGCTGAGCAAGACTACGAAGTCGGTATTCCTGTTATTGTCGTGAGCGATATTAAGAAAGCCATGAGTTTGATTGCTATGGAGTTTTATGGTAATCCACAAGAGAAACTCAAAATTATCGCCTTCACTGGAACCAAGGGTAAGACAACAGCAGCCTATTTTGCCTATAACATCTTGGCTCAACACCATCGCCCAGCTATGCTGTCTACCATGAATACAACCTTAGATGGTAAGACCTTCTTTAAATCTGCCCTCACAACTCCTGAGAGCATTGATCTCTTTGATATGATGGCTCAGGCTGTTAAGAATGGTAGAACCCACCTCATCATGGAAGTCTCTAGTCAAGCATATCTGGTCAAACGCGTCTATGGCCTGACCTTTGATGTAGGAGTGTTCCTCAATATCAGCCCTGACCATATCGGTCCGATTGAGCATCCAAGTTTTGAAGATTATTTCTACCACAAACGTCTCTTGATGGAAAATAGCCGAGCAGTTGTCATTAATAGCGACATGGACCACTTTTCTGTATTGAAAGAACAAGTGGAACACCAAGAACATGATTTCTATGGTAGCCAGTCAAGTAACCAAATCGAGAACTCCAAAGCCTTTAGCTTTTCCGCTACAGGTAAACTCGCTGGTGATTATGATATTCAACTCATCGGCCACTTTAACCAAGAAAATGCAGTTGCTGCAGGACTTGCCTGTCTTCGTCTAGGTGCCAGTCTGGAGGATATCAAAAAAGGAATCGCTGCGACCCGAGTTCCTGGACGTATGGAAGTCCTCACGCAGAAAAATGGAGCCAAGGTCTTCATCGACTATGCTCACAATGGAGACAGTCTGAAAAAACTCATCAATGTGGTTGAAACTCATCAAACTGGAAAAATTGCTCTGGTTCTCGGTTCGACTGGAAACAAGGGTGAAAGTCGTCGCAAAGACTTTGGACTCCTTCTCGATCAACACCCTGAGATTCAAGTCTTTCTCACCGCTGATGATCCAAACTATGAAGATCCAATGGCCATTGCAGAGGAAATCAGTAGCTATATCAGCCATCCTGTTGAAAAGATTGCCGATCGCGAACAAGCCATCAAGGCGGCAATGGCCATCACAAATCAAGAACTCGATGCTGTGATTATTGCAGGCAAGGGAGCTGATTGTTACCAGATTATCCAAGGAAAGAAAGAAGACTATCCTGGAGACGCAGCTATCGCAGAACGTTACCTATAAAATAAAAAATCAAGGGAAGTTTTCCCTTGATTTTTTTAGTCTTCTTTCTTAAATGAGTTTTTAAGACCTTCAACGGC
>CAJPRB010000162.1:0-3435 GCA_905372925.1 uncultured Streptococcus sp. | reverse complement strand
CCCGTTTGTTGGACAAGCTGGGTGCTATTGTGACAGTAAATGACGGCAAGCCTTTTGAGGAGAATCCTGCTGCACAAAGCTTGCTAGAAGAGGGAATCAAGGTTGTCACTGGTGGGCATCCTTTGGAGCTCTTGGATGAAGATTTCGCTCTGATGGTGAAAAATCCAGGTATCCCGTATAGCAATCCCATGATTGAAAAGGCATTGGCAAAGGGGATTCCAGTCTTGACTGAGGTGGAGTTGGCCTACTTGATTTCAGATGCGCCGATTGTTGGTATTACTGGCTCAAATGGAAAAACGACCACAACGACGATGATTGGGGAAGTTTTAACTGCTGCTGGTCAACATGGTCTCTTATCAGGGAATATTGGCTATCCTGCTAGTCAAGTGGCTCAAACTGCGACAGCCAAGGACACGCTCGTCATGGAACTTTCTTCTTTCCAACTGATGGGTGTCCAAGAATTCCATCCTGAGATTGCGGTTATTACCAACCTCATGCCCACTCATATCGACTATCATGGTTCTTTTGAAGAGTATGTGACAGCTAAGTGGAATATCCAGAACAAGATGACAGCGGATGATTTCCTTGTATTGAACTTTAACCAAGATTTGGCAAAAGAATTGGCTAGCAAAACACAAGCCACTGTTGTACCATTTTCAACACAGGAAAAGGTTGATGGAGCTTATTTGGAAGATGGTCAACTCTACTTCCGTGGGGAAGTGGTCATGGCAGCTAGTGAAATCGGTGTTCCAGGTAACCACAATGTAGAAAATGCCCTTGCGACCATTGCTGTAGCCAAGCTCCGTGGCGTGGACAATCAAACCATCAAGGAAACTCTATCAGCCTTTGGTGGTGTCAAACACCGTCTCCAATTTGTGGATGAAATTCAGGGTGTCAAATTCTATAACGATAGTAAGTCAACCAATATCTTGGCTACTCAAAAAGCCTTGTCAGGATTTGACAACAGTAAGGTTATCTTAATTGCAGGTGGATTGGATCGTGGCAATGAGTTTGACGAATTGGTTCCAGATATTACAGGGCTCAAGAAGATGGTTATCCTCGGTCAGTCTGCAGAACGTGTCAAACGGGCAGCAGAGAAGGCTGGTGTGACTTATGTAGATGCGATAGATATTGCTGATGCGACCCGCAAGGCTTATGAGCTTGCGACTCAAGGAGATGTGGTTCTCCTCAGTCCTGCCAATGCTAGCTGGGATATGTATGCTAACTTTGAAGTACGTGGCGACCTCTTTATCGACACAGTAGCGGAGTTAAAGGAATAATATGAAAAAAATTGTCTTTACAGGTGGGGGGACGGTTGGACATGTCACCCTCAACCTTTTGTTAATGCCTAAGTTCATCGAAGACGGCTGGGAAGTTCACTATATTGGTGATAAACACGGAATCGAACACCAAGAAATCCTCAAGTCAGGTCTGGACGTGACCTTTCATTCTATTGCGACTGGGAAGTTGCGTCGCTATTTCTCTTGGCAAAACATGCTGGATGTCTTCAAAGTTGGTTGGGGAATTGTCCAATCGCTCTTTATCATGTTACGACTGCGTCCACAGGCTCTTTTTTCAAAGGGGGGATTTGTCTCTGTACCGCCGGTTATCGCAGCGCGAGTGTCAGGAGTGCCTGTCTTTATCCACGAATCGGACCTATCCATGGGATTGGCCAATAAAATTGCCTATAAATTCGCAACTAAGATGTACTCAACCTTTGAGCAGCCTGCTAGTCTTGCAAAAGTCGAGCATGTGGGGGCAGTGACCAAGGTAACAGGCCAAGAGACGCCAGAACCAGACGAGTTGGTGGATATCCTAACCCACTTTAATCCCAAATTGCCAACGGTATTGTTTGTCGGTGGTTCTGCAGGAGCTCGTGTCTTTAACCAATTAGTGACAGATCATAAAAATGAATTGACCGAACGCTACAATATCATTAATCTCACTGGATATTCTAGCCTCAATGAGTTGAGTCAAAATCTCTTTCGTGTTGATTATGTGACGGATCTCTATCAACCCTTGATGGAACTGGCAGATGTGGTGGTGACGCGTGGTGGTGCCAATACGATTTTCGAACTCTTGGCTATGGCGAAACTTCATCTCATCGTACCATTGGGTCGTGAAGCAAGTCGAGGAGACCAGATTGAAAATGCAGCCTACTTTGTTAAGAAAGGCTATGCAGAAGAGCTTCAAGAAAGTGACTTGACCTTGGAAAGCTTGGAGGAGAAACTCAGCCACCTGCTTAGTCACAAGGACCAATACCAAGTTAGCATGAAGGCTTCGACTGAATTGAAATCTCTTGCAGATTTTTACGATCTATTAAGAAAAGACCTAGCATAAGGAATATCAATGTCAAAGGATAAGAAAAAAGAATCAAACCCCAAGAAAGAATTGTCTGAATGGCAGAAACGAAACCAGGAATACCTTAAGAAGAAGGCTGAGGAAGAAGCTGCCCTAGCTGAAGAGAAGGAAAAGGAAAAACAAGCTCGAAAGGAAGCTAGCTCGAAACTACTAGAAGAAGTCAAAAAATCATCGAGTGAGTCAGACGAGGAAGCAACAAGCCCAAGCAAGGAACCATCTGAAAAAGAAGAACAATCTCAAAAGGATGATCATAAAGTCAAAGAGGAAAAAGAGAAGAAGAAAAAAGAAAAACCTGCCAAGCCTAAAATTGCGCCTGTTCATATTTGGCGGGCAGTTAGTATCTTGGTGCCGAGTGTTTTGGTTCTCCTCCTTTCTATCTATCTCTTGACCCCTCTTTCGACTATCAAGCATATCGAGGTTAAGGGAAATGTCCAGACTCAAGCGGATGACATTAAACAGGTTTCTGGCATTCAGGACAGCGACTATACCTTGTCTTTGTTATGGAACAAGGAGAAGCACGCTGAGCAGATCAAGTCTAATCACTGGATCGAGTCAGCAAAGATTGACTACAAATTTCCGACTGACTTTACGATTGAGGTCAGGGAATTCGATATTGTTGGTTATTATGTGTCTGGTGAAGAACATTATCCTATTCTTTCTAGTGGTACAGTAGAGTCAACTCCTGTTGATCGCTTAAACCTGCCTGAGACCTACTTAACAGTTACCTTTAATGATGAGCAGCAGGTGAAGGATTTGATGACGGGTCTTTCTAGCATTAGTGAGGACATAAAGAGTCAGATCCAGAAGATCGAACTAGCGCCAAGTAAGGCAACTGCAGATCTTCTAAAAATTACTATGCAGGATACAGATGAAATAGTAGTTCCCTTGTCAGAATTGAGTAAGAAATTGCCTTATTACAGCAAAATTAAGCCACAATTGTCAGAACCAAGCTTCATCGATATGGAGGCAGGAATTTATAGCACTAGCCTGGCTGATAAACGTTTAGAAGAAGCTGAGGAAAAGGCTAAACAAGAAGCTAAAGAAGCAGAGAAGAAAAAACAGGAAGAAAAAAAA
>CAJPRB010000161.1:0-3589 GCA_905372925.1 uncultured Streptococcus sp. | reverse complement strand
TCAGATGATGCCTTGATTGAAAAAGTTGTCAAAGCTCAAGATGACCGTCTCTTCTACGTATCAGAAGCCATTCGCCGTGGCTACACACCAGAAGAAATTGCAGAATTGACCAAAATTGATATCTTCTATCTGGATAAACTCTTGCACATCTTTGAAATGGAGCAAGAATTGGGCGCTCATCCACAAGATCTAGAAGTCTTGAAAACAGCTAAGATCAATGGATTCTCAGACCGTAAAATTGCTGAACTATGGGAAACGACAGCTGACCAAGTTCGCCAACTTCGTTTGGAAAACAAGATTGTTCCAGTTTATAAGATGGTCGATACTTGTGCGGCAGAATTCGACTCTGAAACGCCATATTTCTATTCAACCTATGGTTGGGAAAATGAGTCTATCAAGTCGGATAAGGAATCCGTTCTAGTTCTCGGTTCTGGTCCTATCCGTATCGGGCAAGGGGTTGAGTTTGACTACGCAACTGTTCACTCTGTTAAGGCTATCCAAGCAGCGGGCTATGAAGCTATTATCATGAATTCAAACCCAGAGACCGTTTCGACTGACTTCTCGGTATCTGACAAGCTCTACTTTGAACCATTGACATTCGAAGATGTTATGAATGTTATCGACTTGGAGCAACCAAAAGGTGTTATCGTTCAGTTTGGTGGTCAAACAGCCATCAACCTTGCGGAGCCTTTGGCAAAAGCAGGTGTGACCATCCTTGGTACGCAAGTCGCTGACCTAGACCGTGCCGAAGACCGTGACCTCTTTGAACAAGCCCTCAAGGATTTGGATATTCCACAGCCACCTGGCCAAACAGCAACTAATGAAGAGGAAGCAGTGCTTGCAGCTCGCAAGATTGGTTTCCCAGTCCTCGTTCGCCCATCTTATGTCTTGGGTGGACGTGCCATGGAAATTGTTGAAAACGAAGAGGACCTCCGTTCTTACATGCGTACCGCTGTTAAGGCTAGTCCAGACCACCCAGTTCTTGTTGACTCATACATCGTTGGGCAAGAATGTGAAGTTGATGCCATTTCAGACGGAGAAAATGTCCTCATCCCTGGTATCATGGAACATATCGAACGTGCTGGGGTCCACTCAGGTGACTCAATGGCCGTTTACCCACCCCAAACCTTGTCACAAAAGGTGCAAGAAACCATCGCAGATTACACTAAACGCCTAGCAATTGGTCTTAACTGTCTTGGAATGATGAACATCCAGTTTGTTATCAAGGATGAAAAAGTCTATGTTATTGAGGTCAATCCACGTGCCAGCCGTACGGTGCCATTCCTTTCTAAGGTAACTAATATTCCTATGGCTCAGGTAGCGACTAAGTTGATTCTTGGTCAAAACCTTGGAGAACTTGGTTATCAAGATGGACTTTACCCAGAAAGCACTCGCGTTCATA
Source organism: uncultured Streptococcus sp. (assembly GCA_905372925.1). GTDB lineage: Bacteria > Bacillota > Bacilli > Lactobacillales > Streptococcaceae > Streptococcus. Next base: position 2,187 of record CAJPRB010000161.1, on the reverse strand, counting down.
TCAAGGCGCCAGTCTTCTCTTTTACGAAACTAGCTAAGGTAGACAGCTTGCTCGGTCCTGAGATGAAGTCAACAGGTGAAGTTATGGGTTCTGATACGACTCTCGAAAAAGCTCTCTATAAAGCCTTTGAAGCTTCTTACCTCCATTTGCCAACTTTTGGTAACGTTGTATTTACCATCGCAGATGATGCCAAAGAAGAAGCCTTGAACTTGGCTCGACGTTTCCAAAATATCGGTTACGGTATCCTTGCGACAGAAGGAACTGCAGCCTTCTTTGCCAGTCATGGACTGCATGCCCAACCTGTTGGTAAGATTGGTGACGATGAGAAGGACATTCCAAGCTTTGTCCGCAAAGGAAAAATCCAAGCAATCATCAATACTGTCGGAACAAAACGAACTGCTGACGAAGATGGTGAGCAAATCCGTCGTTCAGCCATTGAACACGGGGTGCCACTCTTCACAGCCCTAGACACAGCCAATGCCATGCTCAAAGTGCTGGAAAGCCGTAGTTTTGTCACAGAAGCAATCTAGTTGAGAAAAAATTTTTACAGTTAAAAAGTCAGCGTAGAAAACGCTGGCTTTTTGCAATATAGATCTTGCTTATTTCAACTATCATTCTTTCCTTAAGAATCATTCCAAAATGTGATATAATAAGGAAGAATTGGAAATAAGTAAATTATTTTCATTGTATTTTCAAAAACACCATTAAGAAAATAGGTAAAGACAGATTAGAAAGTGTAAAATTCCGATGTCTTCTAACAAGAAAGTCTCTCTTTCTGAGATCAATCAATCTATTGAAACTCCAAATAACAACCATTTTTGGCAAAATCTAAAAGCATTTTTAGGACCTGGCGCTCTTGTGGCAGTTGGTTATATGGATCCTGGAAACTGGATTACAAGTGTGGTTGGTGGTGCTTCTTACAAGTATAGTCTCTTATTCGTCATTTTAATTTCATCCATCATCGCCATGCAGCTACAACAAATGGCTGGAAAGCTCGGTATCGTAACTAAGATGGACCTAGCACAGGCAACAGCTCATCATGCTCCCAAGTGGCTTCGCTATAGTCTGTGGGTGATTTTAGAATTAGCTTTAATGGCGACAGACTTAGCTGAGGTTCTAGGGTCAGCGATTGCCTTAAATCTTTTATTTAAAATACCGATTATGGTTGCTATTCTCTTAACTGTTTTAGATGTATTTTTGTTACTTTTATTGATGAAATTTGGTTTCAAGAAGATTGAAGCTATTGTTACGACTCTTATCTTAACCATATTAGCCATCTTTACCTACCTTGTAGCCTTATCCAATCCAAGTATTCAGGGTATTTTTGGTGGTTATTTACCGACTTCAACATTATTTGAAACACCATTGCCAGGTCATGAAAGTCAATTGACCTTGGCTCTAGGGATTGTAGGAGCGACAGTCATGCCCCATAATCTCTATCTCCATTCATCCCTATCCCAAACAAGGAAAATCAACCACAAAGATAAGAAGGACGTTCGAAAAGCTGTTCGTTTTATGACATGGGACTCAAATCTGCAATTGTCCCTAGCTTTTATTGTCAATTCCTTACTTCTCATTTTAGGGGCCTCTCTCTTTTTTGGTCATGCGTCTGAAATTTCAGCTTTCTCTCAAATGTACAATGCTTTACAGGATTCGATAATAGCAGGAGCGATAGCCAGTTCAACTCTGTCAACTTTATTTGCTCTGGCCCTATTAGCAAGCGGACAAAATTCTACTATTACAGGTACCTTAACTGGACAGATCGTTATGGAAGGTTTCTTGCATCTGAAATTGCCTCAGTGGATTATCCGTATCGGTACACGTATTTTTGCCTTGCTACCTGTGATTATTGTCGCCGTTTTGTTTGGGCATCAAGAAAAAACCTTGGATCAGTTATTGGTCTATTCACAGGTCTTTCTTTCGATTGCTCTTCCGTTTTCAATCTTCCCCTTGATTTATCTGACCTCTAAGAAGTCACTGATGGGAGAATTTATCAATGCCAAGTGGAACACAATCCTAGGTTACGCAGTTTCAATCATCTTGACCATTCTTAACATCAAGCTTCTTTTCGATATTTTTTAAGAGTGGTTTTGAAGTCAAGTCTCGGCATCGGCGTGAAGATTGGTAAAGAGAAAGTAGTCGTAGTTGATTCATAAAAAGAAACAAAAAAGAACAGTTGAAACTGTT
>CAJPRB010000160.1:0-3625 GCA_905372925.1 uncultured Streptococcus sp. | reverse complement strand
TTGATTATAACAAAGTTTTTTTAAATTAGCTGAAATAAAACATCAAAATGCCTGCTGCAACTGCCACGTTGAGACTCTCTGCACGGCCCTTCATGCCAATATGAACCAACTGATCAGCACTCTCAACCATGACAGGACTAATTCCCTGTCCTTCATTTCCCATGACTAAAACAAAGTCTTCTAGGGGAGAAAGTTCACGATAATCCTTGGATTCTTTAGATAAGGTCGTTGCCAGAATGGGCAAATTGCTCCTCTTTGCCTCTTCTACAAAGGTGGCAACAGGCATACGATAGATGGGCAAATGAAAATGACTTCCTTGCATGGAACGCAAAGTCTTGAGACTGTAGATATCCGCTGACTTGTCTGAAACAATGACCCCTGTAAAACCTGCCGCATCCGCCGTCCGAATCATGGTGCCCACATTACCAGGATCTTGAACATCTTCTAAAAATAGAAACTTACCCTGACGGAGATCAGGCTGTCCCATTTCTGCTTTTTGAATAACTGCGACAATGCCTTGAGGGGTTTGCGTATCTGCCAAATCCAGCAAAATCTCCTCTGAAACCCAGATAGTTTGAGGAAAAGTCGCTAGCTGATCTCGGTAACTTTCTAGGGCAAAAATCTTCTCAATCGTCACTCCTGCTTGAACAGCTTCTTCAAACAAGTGCCAGCCCTCAATCAAATAAGCAGACTTTCGATATTTTTTTTGATGCAATTTCTTGGCATTTTTTACCACAGAATTGGCTTTTGAGGTTATAATAGTCATAGAAATATTATAACACAATCAAAGGGGTTTGGTATGCAAAAGGTTAGAATGATTGCCCAAGGCAGGGTGCAGGGTGTTGGTTTTCGTTGGGGCGTTTATACTCTAGCGCTTGAAATCGGTGGCATCACTGGTCGTGTCTGGAATAATGACGATGGTACAGTGGAAATTCTTGCTCAGGCAGACTCCTCTGCCACTATGGCAAAATTTATCCAAGAAATCCGAAAAGGTCCGACACCTTTTTCAAAAGTTACCTATCTAGATGTACAAATGAGCAACTTTTCATCCTATTCAGACTTCAAAGTCGCAAATTAGGTCTCCAGAACTATTGTATATTTTACAAAAAAACAGTAGAATAGAAAGGTATAATTTTTAAAGAAGGAATGAAAACATTGAAATCTATTAAACGTTTTGCCCTCTCTGCTATGGGAGTGGCTATGCTACTCGTCTTGACAGGCTGTGTCCAAGTAGACAAAGCAACAGGACAACCTACAGGATTGATTTGGGATACCATCGGAGCACCTATGGCTGAGGCTATCAAGTACTTTGCCAACGACCAGGGTCTTGGTTTTGGTGTCGCTATTATCATCGTAACCATTATTGTACGTTTGATTATCTTGCCACTTGGTATCTACCAATCATGGAAGGCAACGCTTCACTCTGAAAAGATGAACGCCCTCAAACACGTGCTTGAACCGCATCAAACCCGTCTTAAAGAAGCAACAACTCAGGAAGAAAAGCTAGAGGCTCAACAAGCTCTCTTTGCTGCTCAGAAAGAACACGGTATCAGCATGCTAGGAGGCGTCGGATGTTTCCCTATCTTGCTCCAAATGCCTTTCTTCTCTGCTATCTACTTTGCAGCCCAACATACTGAAGGGGTCGCAGGATCTAGCTTTCTCGGTATCGAACTAGGCTCACCAAGCATGCTCCTCGTAGCCTGTGCTGGTGTCCTTTACTATCTTCAATCGCTCCTTTCACTTCACGGAGTAGAAGATGAAATGCAAAGAGAACAAATCAAGAAAATGATCTACATGAGCCCACTCATGATTGTTATCTTCTCCCTCTTCTCACCAGCCAGTGTCACACTTTACTGGGTTGTCGGTGGTTTCATGATGATTCTCCAACAATTTATCGTCAACTATGTCGTTCGTCCAAAACTTCGTCAAAAAGTACGCGAAGAATACGAAAAGAACCCTCCAAAAGCAAGTTCTACTGCAGGAGTAAGAAAAGATGTGACTCCTAAGCAGGCTCAAGCGATCACAACCAATAAGAAAAAGAAAAACCGCAACTCTGGCAAACAACGATCTAGATAAGACTCAAAAGGCTTAGCTGAAAGGCTAAGTCTTTTTGCATCACAAAAACCCGATGTTTCCATCAGGCTTCTTTTTTATCCATGAACACGTTTCATGTAGTCTTGGTAGCTTTCTGTATCCATCAATTCCTTGGCATTCTTAACACGGTCTGCTGTTGGAGGTTTGACTCCTTCGAGCGAATAAGGAATACCAAGTTCACGCCACTTGAATTCTCCCATCGTATGATAAGGTAGGATTTCAAACTTGTCAACGTTTTTGAGGGTTTTGACGAATTTACCGAGTTCGATCAAGTCGTCATCTCTGTCTGTCAATCCCGGAACCAGCACATGGCGAATCCAAACAGGCTTCCCAATATCTGATAAGTACTGGGCACAGGCCAAGATGTTTTTATTGGTTTGGCTTGTGACAATCTTGTGCTGTTCTTCATTGATTTCCTTGATATCCAAGAGAACTAAGTCTGTCACCGCCATGAGTTTATTAAACTTTTCGAGATAACGTGGTGTATTACGGAAAGGAAGGGCACAGGTGTCCAAGGTGCAGTGGATTCCTTTTTCCTTAGCCTTGGTAAAAAAGGCAATCAAGAAATCAATCTGCAAGAGTGCCTCTCCACCACTAACAGTGATTCCTCCCTTGTCTCCCCAGAAACCACGATAACGAAGGGCTTCTGTCAAGACATCGTCTACTGTCCGTTCGCGTGATTTATTGGTCTCCATAGCCCATGTATCAGGGTTATGGCAGTACTGGCAACGCATGTGACAGCCCTGCAAAAAGACAATAAAACGAATCCCAGGACCATCTACCGCCCCAAAACTCTCTGTCGAATGCACCATTCCTGTCACTTGTCCATAGTCAATTGTTTCTTCAGACATATCGTCACCTTCCTTGAAACCGTTTTATAGTTTTATTATATCACGACTTGAGGGAAAAACAAGATTTTTGTCTATTTTTTAGAAAGCAATCTGTTTTTCACTTTCATTTTCATTTTTTAATGATCGAGTTCAAAATCAAAGCCATACAAGGTTGCAAAATAGTCCTCAGGGCGCTCTGCACGGCGGATTTGGCGGGCTTTGCCTTCTTCAGTATAAAGGATTTCTGCCGAGCGTAGTTTGGCATTGTACTGGTAACCCATGGAGAATCCATGTGCACCTGTATCATGAATCACCAGCAAATCACCGATTTCTGTATGAGGTAGTTCGCGGTTCACTGCAAATTTATCATTGTTTTCACAGAGAGATCCAACCACATCTACGACCTCCACTGGGCCATCTGGATGAGTCAGATTGGTAATATGGTGGTAGGCTCCATACATGGCAGGACGCATGAGGTTGACGGCCGAGGCATCCACACCCAGATAGGTACGGTAGGTTTTCTTTTTATGAGTTACTTTGGTGACGAGAACTCCGTGAGGTGCCAGCATAAAACGGCCCAATTCAGTGAAAATCTTGACCTGATCAAGACCTGCCGGCGTAAGGACTTCTTCATAAACCTTTCGCACGCCCTCACCAATCATAGCAATATCATTTGGCTCCTGATCTGGGCGGCAGTTGAC
>CAJPRB010000159.1:0-3639 GCA_905372925.1 uncultured Streptococcus sp. | reverse complement strand
TCAGGACGCACCTTGTCTTCTGTAATCAAACGGCGCACTTCAGCGTGTTCCATTTGTTCCAAGATTTCAGCCACATCACGCATAATACGGTCAAATTCTTCGTGGTCTGCATATTTTTCTTCGTAAACAGCGGTTACTTGGTCTTTAACCGCTTGAGTTGCAGCTTCACGCGCCAATTTTTCTTCAACTTGGACCGCTTTTTGGAGGTCACTATTGTAGGCTGCGATGATTTCAGCTTGCAAGTCCGCATCCACATGAAGCAATTCCACTTCTGCTTTTTCCTTACCAACAGCAGCAACGATTTCTTCTTGGAAGGCAATCAATTCTTTAACAGCTTCGTGTCCTTTCAGAAGGGCTTCTAACATGATTTCTTCTGACAATTCTTTGGCACCAGACTCAACCATGTTGATAGCGTGCTTGGTACCTGCAACTGTCAATTCAAGAAGCGAACGCTCTGCTTGTTCTTGTGTCGGGTTGATGATGATTTGGCCATCTACATAGCCCACTTGTACCCCAGCGATTGGTCCGTCAAACGGAATGTCTGAGATAGAAAGCGCTAAAGATGAACCAAACATAGCTGCCATTGGTGCAGAGGCATTTTCATCATAAGAAAGGACGGTGTTGATCACTTGCACTTCGTTACGGAAACCTTCCGCGAACATTGGACGGATTGGACGGTCAATCAAACGCGCTGTCAAAGTCGCATCTGTTGAAGGACGTCCTTCACGTTTCATAAAGCCACCAGGAAATTTCCCAGCCGCATACATTTTTTCTTCGTAGTTGACTTGAAGTGGGAAGAAATCCCCAGTTGCCATCTTCTTAGACATCACGGCTGCAGTCAAAACAGTCGACTCACCGTAACGCACGACAACAGAGCCATTTGCTTGCTTAGCCACCTGACCAGTCTCAACGATTAATTCACGACCCGCAAAAGTCGTTTGAAACACTTGTTTTGTCATTTTAATCCCCTTTGGATTGATGAAATTATACGCCTTGCCTACAAAGATCAAGATACCAAGGACGTCAAAAGCAAAGTAAAAATAGGAAACTGACGAAGTCTTCGATGAAGACAAGACAGTTTATCTTTTTTACACAGCTTTTCGGCCGGGTTCAATTACTCAAGATACAAATCATTAGAAAGGTTTGATGCTAAAGCATCTAATCCTTTTACGCTAATCGCTATCAGACGATTAGCTAAATGCTTTACTAACTCTCTCGTCAAATAATATCGATTTGACTCGTTCGTGTCGCTTCAACTAAATGCTAAAAAGAACAAATTATGGAAAATTTCTTTTATAAAGTTGAGAATTTGGAAAGCTTTTAAAACTTCAATACCCTCATCTTTGTATCAAGTACGTACAGAGTCTATTTTATCATATTTTTCTTAAAAAGTGCGGGCTTTTCTATTAAAAAGGAACCATTCCCCTCGCTTGAGAAGAATGGTTTGCTTTTTATTATCCTAAAGACTGATGATTAAACAAGGCATGGGTTGCTTGGTGGATGTATTTTGCTGTTTCAGCATTGTTCATGGTGTAGAGATGCACACCAGCGACATCCTGAGTGACCAAGTCCACGATCTGATCCACTGCATAGGCAAGTCCTGCTGCTCTGAGCGACTCAGGGTCATGCTCATACTTGTCTAAGATGGCCTTAAATTTGCGTGGAAGATGGATATTCTCACACGTTTTCAAGAGACGAAGCGCTTGGTTACGGTTAAGAATAGGCATGATCCCTGCATGAATGGGAACATCAATCCCTGCCAAGGTACACTTGTCTTGGAAATCATAGAAACGCTCATTATCAAAGAAAAGTTGTGTTACGAGGCTTGAACATCCTGCGTCCACTTTCTTCTTGAGATTTTGAATATCCAATATCTGGTTTGGTGAGTCTGGGTGCCCCTCTGGATAGCAAGCTCCGACAATATCAAAATGCGGTGCTTGTTCCTTGATAAACTCAATCAGGTCCGTTGCATAGCGGAAATCCTTTTGCGGTTCCACATCAGGAATGATGTCCCCGCGTAGAGCCAAGATTTTCTGTACCCCGACCTTGTCCAAGTCCGCAAGTGTCTCTGCAACCTTCTCCTTGGTCAGATAGATAGCTGGCAAGTGGGCAATGGTTGGAATCGCCAAGTCATTCTGGATAAAGTCAGCCAAACGAACCGTTGTTTCCTTGATATTGAATTTATTATTGCTGGCAGTCACACTGATAAAGTGCGGTGTCAGCTCCCGCATATCCTGCAAGGCTGAAATAATTTTATCATTACCCACAGCTGGGTTTGGAGGGAACACTTCAAATGAAAGTGACGGTGTTTGGCGTGACATAGTCATTATCCTTTTCTAGTTGATTTTTCGTTAGCTGGATTCCTAGAATCCAAGTGAAACAGGCAGATTGACCAAACAGCGCTTCTTGAGAAATCCTATCTTACAATTTCTCACGCGCAGCTTTAGCTGCTTCAACAAGGCGAATCAAGCTTTCTTTTGTTTCTGGAATACCACGTGTTTTCAAACCACAGTCAGGGTTGATCCAAACTTTCTTGCTTGGCACTTTAGCAAGGATGGCTTCGATTGTATTGTCGATTTCGCCTTCATTTGGCACACGAGGTGAGTGGATATCGTAAACCCCAGGTCCCACTTCTGTTTGGAAGTTTTTCGCTTTGAGTTCGTCCAAGATTTCAAGGTTTGAACGGCTAGCCTCAAATGAGATAACGTCTGCATCCATGTTGTCGATAGCTGGGATGATATCTGTAAATTCTGAGTAACACATGTGAGTGTGGATTTGAGTATCTGGCGCTACTGTTGAGTGTACCAAGCGGAAGGCAGGAATTGCCCAGTCAAGGTAGTCTTCATACCAGTCGCTACGACGGAGTGGCAATTTTTCACGAAGAGCAGCCTCGTCGATTTGGATGATTTTCACACCAGCAGCTTCAAGGTCAAGTACTTCATCCTTGATAGCAAGGGCGATTTGAAGAGTAGAATCCTTGATAGAGATGTCTTCACGTGGGAATGACCAGTTAAGGATGGTAACAGGTCCAGTCAACATACCTTTAACAGGTTTGTCAGTACGGCTTTGTGCGTAGCTAGACCATTTGACAGTGATTGGGTTGAGACGAGTGACATCACCCCAGATGATTGGTGGTTTCACCCCACGCATACCGTATGATTGTACCCAACCATTCTTAGAGAAGAGGTAACCTGATAAGTTTTGACCGAAGTACTCAACCATGTCGTTACGCTCGAACTCACCGTGTACCAGCACGTCAAATCCAACTTCTTCTTGCCATTTGATCCATTCGTCGATGGTTTCAGCAAGAAAAGCATCGTACTCTTCTTGTGACAATTCACCCTTACGGTAAGCCAAACGTTTGGCACGGACTTCCTTAGTTTGAGGGAATGAACCGATGGTTGTTGTTGGAAGAGCTGGAAGTTTAAAGGCTTCTTCTTGGATGGCTTCACGTTCTGCAAAGGCTGGCAAACGAGTGTAGTCTGCGTCAGTCAATCCAGCGATACGAGCACGAAGTTCTGCATTTTCACCAACACGTTCAGTTGCAAAGAGTTCTTTATTAGCTGCAAGAGCTTCTGCGCCTTGACCATTGCGGATAGCATCCAAATCACGAATTTCATCCAATTTTTCAACTGCAAA
>CAJPRB010000158.1:0-3641 GCA_905372925.1 uncultured Streptococcus sp. | reverse complement strand
ATGCAAGAGAACTACCGATATACTTAACCGCATAAAGATTGGCCTGCATGCCAATGGGACCAGCTAGCAAGGCTCCGATAATAACACTGACATTTCGAATATTTAGAAAAATCGAGAGTCGAACTTTTCCTTCTTTTACCAAAAGAAAAGCTAACAAGATAAAGATACTCAAGAAATCATGAGCAGCAGCCACCACAAAGGGTGAAAGATTTGTAAAAATTGAAAAGATATAAGCACTAATTGTTAGACCTAATCCCCAGAAGATACCAGAGAGCAGACCAAAGGAAACACCATTTTTATTCTTCATCCTAACCTCCATAATAAGTCAAACCTTCGACAGCTCTTTGGTAACGATTGACACCGTAATCTCCAAAATCAGCCCCTTGAGCTTCTTTGTACACTGTCCACAAACTCCAGATAGTATCTTGCAAGATTTTATAGATACGAATTTTCTCACGTGATACAGGCGTTTTGTCGCTTTCATAGTAGGAAAGGAAATCATCTTCCTCTTGCTTTGTAAATTCAGACTCTAAGAAAAGAGCTGCCAAATCCCACATCGGGTCATTCATAGAAGAGTATTCCCAGTCAATCAAATACAAACGACCTTGTGGTGACTCGATAAAGTTTTCTGGTACCAAATCGATATGACAGGACTTTCTATCAATACCCAAATCAGTCAATCTCTTTTCTAGTGAAAATACATCTTTTCTTACAGCTTCATAGTTTTCATAGGGGATAGGTCCCTCAATCAAGGATTCATATTTGCTGATTTCCTCAAAAGGAGCAAATTCTCCTCTTAATTCTTTCCCTGAAGCGTGGATGGTTTGTAAAATTGGTGCAATCTTTTCAAACTTGGACTTAATTGATGTTGAATCAAGAGTTACTGCTGATTCGATGTATTCATTTACTTTAATCCCTGACTCAATATCAAAGAGGTAATTTTTGACATCTAAATCTAAATCCTCTAAAAGTTCAAGATTGTACTTTTCATTTTGACGATTGATGAGTTTTTCAGTCCCTTTACCAAAAAATTTCACAATATACTGTTTGTTGGTTGTTTTAACCAAATAGTTTTGATTGGTCATGCCTCCCAGCTGTTCAACACTGAGTACTTCCTCTTCATCAGATAGTAAAGAAGAAATTTTTTCTTTGATGAGTTTCTCCACAATTAACCTCCATCTTCTACACTTCCCACTTGAATACTGTTTTAAAAGCAGTATTTAGGTCGGTGGCAAAGACACGGTGAATGTCCTTGATTTCTCTCACAGGTTCTTCAATATAAAGAATATTTTTCAAACGATTCGCAAACTTTTTAACTTCCATCATTTGAATGGCCTTCTCAAAATCGACGCGTCCTGAACGAGATGAACCTACTAATAACAATCCTTTTTCCAAAGCATCTCGTGTATTGATATTAACCTTATATTCACTGACTCCCATCATGAGGATCGTTCCCTGAGGGCGGATATAGCGAATCAAGTCATTGATAGCTGGACCCGTACCATCACCACCACAACATTCAAATCCATGATCAAAGGTCAAATCCTCTGGAATATTATCCGTGATGTAGCACTCTTTTGCAAAAGAGAAGAGCTCCAGTTTTTCCCAATGGCGACCAATCACGATAATCTCTGCTTCTGGCAAGGTGTAATTGATAATATTGGCAACCACAAAGGCCAAGCTACCGTCTCCGATAACTGCAATGCGCTCTCGCTTGCTATGAGCGAGATTCAAGAAACGATCCATGGCATGCATACCGACACTCACAAACTCGGTAATGGCAGCAACTGTGTCCTCAATGTCATTATAAGAAACAACTCGGTCTTTTGGAAGAGAGACGAATTCTCGCATAAAGCCATCATAACCACTAGATAGGAAGTAGGTCCCTGTCATGTAGTTTTCGTAGAACTCCTTGTCACTCTGCATAGGCGGTTGATTGGGAATCATAACTACCTTTTGACCGACTTCATAAGTCCCAGTTGGATCGGAAATAACAGTTCCACAAGACTCGTGAATCATGGCCATAGGAAGTTTTTTAGCCAATATCTTTGGATCACGTTTCCCTTGATAGTAACGTTGATCCGCATGACAGACCGCCATATAATTTGGACGGATAAGGATATGATTCTCCTGATCAATGTCCTCTTCTTGGTATTTTACATTGATAAACTTTGGTTTAGTCAGTTGATAAATTTGATTAATCATAGCCTTAGTCTTTCTCAATCATGCTTTTCGCGATTTTCAAGTCTGTCACAGTTGTGATTTTAAGGTTCGAATATTCCCCTTTTGCTAGGGCAACGTCTTTCCCTTTGATAACAAAAATCTTACATGCATCCGTCAGGATTTCCTTTTCTTGATCAGATAGGGAACCATACAAATCCATGAAATCCTTGCAGCGGAAGGTTTGAGGTGTTTGACCTTGATAGAGGTGGGCACGATTTGGAATATCCGTGATAAACTGACCATTGGTACTTTCGACAATGGTATCAACCGCTTCTACTACTGTGTCAACCGCATCATGATTTTGCGCCAGTTTGATATTGTCCTGAATCATGCGAAGTGTGATAAAAGGACGAACAGAGTCGTGGGTAATCACAATATCTTCTGGAGTGATTGGACGGTAGGCATCAATGGCTTCTATAATCTTCTCAATACTGGTATTGCGATCAGCCCCACCCTTGGTAATGATGATACGATCCTTGTGGAGAGAGAGATACTTGTCAACCAAGTCCTCAGCGTGTGAAACCCAATCTCCATGAACTCCAACTACAATTTTTTCAATACTTGGTTCCAAAACAAATTTTTCAATTGTGTGGATCAAAATAGGACGATCACCCAATTCTAAGAATTGCTTTGGTAAATTGCTGATTCCCATGCGTGTGCCAGTTCCTCCGGCTAGGATTCCTGCATAGATCATATATATTCTCCTTTAGTTTATTCTAAAAAACTCATTACCATCTATTATATCACAATCTATCTTTATCATGAAGAAAAGATAGAGCGTCATTTAGTTGAATTAACACACTATTTCGACCGAAAAGTGAACAATATGCAACTAAATCTGAAAAGATCATAACAAATTAAGAAAGAAAAATAGATTATCCTCTAAATCCTCCATTTAACGTTCGGTTAATATAGAGTTCTTTAGAATATAATACAAACCTTAAAGAAAACTTAAACACATTTTTTAGAATACAAAAATAAGCTAGGAAACTGTTCAAATTTGTCTCGATAGCTACAGTTCCTAACTTTCTTGTTTTTATGTATGATGACGGAATAGATTACTTTTCCTGATCTTGGTCACTAAGTCCTTTAACTGCCTTCTTAAACTCAGACAGCATTTTACCGATTGATTCACCCAGTTCTGGTAAACGTTTTGGTCCAAAGATTAAGAGTGCACCTAGAACGATGATAATCAATCCTGGAGCACCGATATCACGTAAGATTCCCATTCTTTTCTCCTTTCATTTTTTTCTTCATAATACTCTTGCTAATTGCAATACTAAGCTCATAGAGCGAGATTAAAGGAATTGTCATGGCTAAATCGCTGATAAAATCAGCTGGTGTCAAAATAACAGCTAGCACCAGTAAAATAAAATAAGCGTAACGACGATAACCAACTAAGAAAGCTGGCCCAATCA
>CAJPRB010000157.1:0-3642 GCA_905372925.1 uncultured Streptococcus sp. | reverse complement strand
GTCAGTCAGGAACAATTCCCTATATTTGTCATTCTGGGAATGAGTGGCTACTTTGGGGCAATATCCAAGGCTCCCTTAACCGCTATGATACTCGTAACCGAGATGGTTGGAGATATTCGCAACCTCATGCCACTTGGCTTAGTGACCTTAGTCGCCTACATCGTCATGGATCTGCTCAAGGGTGCTCCAGTCTATGAGGCCATGCTAGAAAAAATGCTACCAGAAGAAGCAACAGACGAAGGAGAAGTCACCCTCATTGAAATTCCTGTATCAGATAAAATCGCCGGAAAACAGGTTCACGAACTCAACTTGCCACATAACGTACTCATCACCACCCAAGTCCATAATGGCAAAAGCCAAACAGTTCACGGCTCAACTAGAATGTATCTGGGGGATATGATTCACCTAGTGATTCCAAAAAGTGAAATTGGAAAAGTCAAAGATTTGTTGTTGTAAGCTTTTGTTTACATAATTTATTTTACGTAAAATATTATTGAAAGGATTCTCAATGAAAAGAAATAAGGCAATTGCGGTATTTTTGCTAGGCACATTTAGCCAAATAGTATCAGTTTGTCTCCTTTTCTTTCTCTTGAATCATTTTTCTGTTCAGTCCAATCTATTAACTATTTTAGGAATCATTTTAGGTGGCATTTCTTCAGCACTTTGGGGAATCATTGTTGCAAATCACTATTTTCATATTCCTTTTAAGAAGATCGTTAACGATTTTTTTAACATTCATACCAGTTACAAACATTATTTATTATGTTTTTTCCTTATTGTCCTTGATTTTTCTTTTCTAATGTTTGGTTGGCAAATAGTAGAATTTAGCTGGTATCTCCCATTTTTGATGTTCTTCAAATTTATTGTCTTTGGCGGTATAGAAGAGATTGGATGGCGATATGTTTTTCAACCAATTTTACAAGAAAAGTTGCCATATTTTTACTCAACAATCCTAACCTTTTTCAGCTGGGCGATTTGGCATCTGTTGTTCTTTTACATTGATGGTTCCCTAGCAACTCTGCAAATTCTACCGTTTTTATTTGGATTGCTGACGAATTCTTTCATACTCTCAGCTCTTTATAACAAAACAAAGAATCTCTGGATTTGCGTTATGACACATTCGATCATTAATGTCTTGTCTCAGCTAACCATAGACACTGATCGATCCGAAACCTACCTGCTTAAAATCTTCATCATCTTGGTATCCTGCTATATGGTAATACATAAAAAAGATGTGCATAGTCGGTAGCTGATTTTGTTGGAAACAGTATTATTCTTTGGAAAAGTTATTTGCTAAGGAGGACATACATCATAATGAAAATACTCGATGTTTTATATAATTTTTATGGTGATTTTGATTTCATTGAAGAAAAATACAATGAAAAATACGAAGGTATTCTTATCAATATAAAGGAAGAGCAAGGGTATAAAAGATGCCGCTTGGCAAAAAGAACACCAAAAAAAGAAGGATATTTTACAGTTTTTTGGAAAAAAGACCAAAACAACAAGAACATTCCTTATACCAATGAGGACTTAGGAAATGAACTTATAATCGTTATCATTGATAATGATAAGAGGGGACTATTCATTATTCCAAACGAGGTGGCTATTCGTAAAAACATTCTGTCGACAAAAGATAGCAATGGAAAAATGTCTATGCGATTTTATCCTCCTTGGTGCTCAAATTTAAATACAACAGCTCGAGCAACACAAAAATGGCAATTGCAATATTTTAGAGAAATTGAAATATAAACATATTGCCGGATTACATACACACAAAAGACCTGTTTCTTATGATTGTGGAACCAGGTCTTTGTTTTTTCTAGAATCCATCAAACACTTATAACATCTTTCCGAAAAACTATAATTTTCTTGAAAAATATACAAACCTATGCTATACTACTAGTAGACTTATATATGGAGAAAAACATGAAACGTGAGATTTTACTGGAACGAATCGACAAACTAAAACAAATCATGCCCTGGTATGTTCTGGAATACTACCAATCAAAGCTTGCTGTTCCCTACAGTTTTACGACCTTGTACGAATACCTCAAGGAATACGATCGATTTTTCAGCTGGGTTTTGGAGTCTGGTATTTCAAATGCTGATAAAATGTCTGACGTTCCTTTATCAGTCTTGGAAAATATGTCTAAGAAAGACATGGAATCCTTTATCCTATATCTACGAGAACGACCTTTACTGAATGCCAATACAAGCAAACAAGGCGTTTCGCAGACAACCATCAATCGGACCTTATCAGCCCTTTCTAGTCTTTACAAGTATCTGACCGAGGAAGTTGAAAACGACCAAGGGGAGCCTTATTTCTATCGTAATGTAATGAAGAAAGTTTCAACTAAGAAAAAGAAAGAAACCCTTGCTGCCAGAGCTGAAAACATCAAGCAAAAACTCTTTCTAGGTGATGAAACAGAAGGTTTTCTAACTTATATCGATCAGGAGTACCCACAACAACTCTCAAATCGCGCCTTATCCTCCTTTAATAAAAATAAGGAACGTGATTTGGCCATTATCGCCCTTCTCCTAGCGTCTGGTGTCCGCCTATCTGAAGCTGTTAATCTGGATCTAAGAGATCTCAATCTCAAAATGATGGTTATCGATGTCACTCGAAAAGGTGGCAAACGTGACTCGGTCAATGTCGCTGCCTTTGCAAAACCTTATCTAGAGAATTACCTCGCTATTCGAAATCAACGATATAAGGCGGAAAAGACAGATACAGCACTCTTTCTGACCTTATATCGTGGTGTTCCCAATCGTATCGATGCTTCCAGCGTTGAGAAAATGGTTGCTAAGTACTCTGAGGACTTCAAAGTCCGTGTAACTCCCCACAAACTACGCCATACTCTGGCGACTAGGCTCTATGATGCGACTAAATCGCAAGTTTTGGTCAGCCATCAGCTAGGACACGCTAGTACACAAGTCACTGACCTCTATACCCATATCGTCAATGATGAACAAAAGAATGCTTTGGATAGTTTGTAAAATACATAAAATTAATTATGTAAATTAAAGATTACTTAAAAACGAAAGACCAATTCCTATTATCTTTCGTTTTTTGTTTATTTAAACTCAATCCAGTAGTTACGATGGGGCTCGATTATTACTGGATTACCCCAAAAGGCTTTCAGATAAGCTAAATTTGCGTGGCTTACTGGTCTTTTTGCATCATTATATTGCTCAGCGCTCTCTTTAGTTAGAAAGCATTTTACTGCTTCATAAGAAGTTCCATCAGCTGATTCTCTTTCGATTCCCATATACGAAATTTCGTCACCTTTTTTAAGACTGTCAGTCAACAGTTTACCAATAAAATACACTGTCTTATCCTTCATCAGTTCATAAGCTTTACCATTTTCCAGTCGGTTATTTGCTGCAGCGTACATAATACAAAAACTATCAACAATGTCTTTCAAAGGCATTAAGTCCTCTTTCTTTACTTTGATTTCATCGGGAAGAAGATCGCCAATTATAAGATTTTGGAAATAGGCTTGCTGGATTACATTATCTAAAGCCATTCCTAAAGGTATTTGAACAGCTTGGTATCCTAAAGGCTGCAGCTCTTTGTATTTCTTATCATAATGTTCTTGTGTGATGCTTATATTTAAACTTTCAGTTTGAGAAATTTCT
>CAJPRB010000156.1:0-3691 GCA_905372925.1 uncultured Streptococcus sp. | reverse complement strand
CCAGTTTCTTTGATGTATTGGAGTCCTCTTATCTATTAGAAAAGGATGCTGAGCTTTACCAGGCTTACTTTGCTCAGAAAAATAAAAAAGTTGTAGCCTTGACCTTTGACGATGGTCCAAATCCATCTACAACTACACAAGCTTTGGATACATTAGCTAAGTACAATGTAAAGGCGACTTTCTTTGTACTTGGTAAAAACATTGCTGGCAATGAAGATCTTCTGAAACGAATGAAATCAGAAGGACATGTTGTGGGAAACCATAGCTGGGATCATCCCGTTCTTTCTAAATTGTCTCTTGAAGATGCTAAAAAACAAATCACGGATACGGAAGATTCCTTGACCAAAGTTTTAGGTTCGAGTTCTAAACTTATGCGACCTCCTTACGGAGCGATTACAGATGATATTCGTAATAGTCTGGATTTGAGTTTTATCATGTGGAATGTAGATAGTTTGGACTGGAAGAGCAAGAATGAATCTGCTATTTTAACAGAGATTCAGCATCAGGTTCGTAATGGATCGATTGTTCTTATGCATGATATTCACGGCGCTACAGTTAATGCTCTTCCAAAGATTATAGAATATCTAAAAGAGCAAGGTTATACATTTGTGACTGTTCCGGAAATGCTTAATTCTCGCTTGAAAGCTCACGAAATGTATTATGATCGTGATCAATGATTTTAAAATCTAAAGGAGCAAGTGTGCTGATAATCAGGACTTTGTTTCTTTAGATTTTCTTCACATAGAAAGGAAATAATATGAAATCTTATACGCTAAATAATGGAGTTTCAATTCCTGTTCTAGGATTTGGAACATGGAAAGCTGAAAATGGAGAGGTGGCCTACCAAGCCGTTTTAGAAGCTTTAAAGGCTGGATATCGTCATATCGATACTGCGGCTATCTATCAAAATGAGGAGAGCGTTGGCCGTGCTATACGAGATAGCGGTATTCCACGTCAAGAAATCTTTGTAACGACCAAACTTTGGAATACCAATCACAGCTACGAAGAAGCTCGCCAAGCTTTTGAGCAATCAATGGAAAAACTAGGATTGGACTATCTAGATTTGTACCTTATCCATTGGCCAAATCCAAAACCACTAAGAGAAAATGACGAATGGAAAACTCGTAATGCTGAAGTCTGGAGAGCGATGGAGGATCTTTACCAAGAAGGCAAAATCCGTGCTATCGGCGTTAGTAATTTCCTTCCCCATCATTTGGATGCCTTGCTTGAGACAGCAAGGGTCATTCCAGCGGTTAATCAGGTGCGCTTAGCGCCAGGGGTTTATCAAGAGGCAGTAGTTGCCTACTGTAGAGAGAAGGGAATTCTCCTAGAGGCTTGGGGGCCTTTTGGGCAAGGGGAGTTGTTTGATAAGAAAGAAGTCCAAGAAATTGCTGCAAAGCATGGGAAATCAGTAGCTCAAATCGCCTTGGCTTGGAGTTTGGCAGAAGGCTTTTTACCTCTACCTAAGTCAGTGACAGCCTCTCGCATCCAGAGCAATCTTGACTGTTTTGGGATTGAACTTAGCAAAGAAGAGCGAGAGGTCCTAAAGACTATCTCAGTGATTTCTGGCGCACCTCGTGTGGATGAGATGGATTTTTAGAAAGTAAGAAAAAGAATTGTAAATTTTCTCTCTTTCTGATATAATAATCAACAAGAAAGAAAGTCTTATGGCGTTCTTCAAGCGAGCTTGGGATAGTGGGAGCCAAGTAGGACAAGGTAAGAAACTGGCGCTTTCTGTCGTATTTTAAAAAACAATGAAGTAATAAATTAGGGTGGAACCGCGTTTCTGACGCCCCTAGTCGCAAGGCTTGGGTGTTGAAATTCGGTTCTTTTTGAATTTCGTCTAATGCCTAAGTAGAAAGGAGTACAATGCTTAAAGGATCTTGTTTATGTAAAGCAGTCACCTACACTTTAGATGAGAAATTGTCGGAATTAGTTTTTTGCCATTGCTCATTCTGTCGGAAAGCAACTGCGTCTGCCTATACAGTTAATGCCAAAGTTAGCAGCAAAAATCTGGTATTGTATGGAGAAGAGAATTTGGTTACCTATAGTTCATCTCCAGGGAAACAACGCTATTACTGCCAGAATTGTCATAGTCAAATTTTCACTATTCAAGAAGATGTACCAGAAGTTTGTGCTTTGAAATTGGGTACAGTAGATGAATGCAATCAGAATTTACAAACTGTTCCTAAACGTCATATTTTTCAGGATCCAGCTTTTTCTTGGTTGCTTAATGAATAAATCCAAAAAGATAATATAAACTAAAGGAGTAAACAATGTCTAAGAAATTAACATTTCACTGCGTCAGTAGCAGAGACCTCCTTACAGTCGGGCTGACCCACGCTCAGCACTAGAGTGCCTGAGCTAGACGCAGTACTAACTCGTCTTGCCTCGTATGATCGACGAGGCAGACTCATGTCGCAAGTAATTTATAAAAAAGGAGTAAATAATGTCTAAAAAATTGACTTTCCAGGAAATCATCCTTACTTTGCAACAATTTTGGAATGACCAAGGTTGTATGCTTATGCAGGCTTATGATAATGAAAAAGGTGCGGGAACGATGAGTCCTTACACTTTCCTTCGTGCTATCGGGCCTGAGCCATGGAATGCGGCTTATGTAGAGCCATCACGTCGTCCTGCCGACGGTCGTTACGGAGAAAACCCTAACCGTCTTTACCAACACCACCAATTCCAAGTGGTCATGAAGCCATCTCCATCAAATATCCAGGAACTTTATCTTGAGTCTTTGGAAAAATTGGGTATCAATCCATTGGAACATGATATCCGTTTCGTTGAAGATAACTGGGAAAATCCATCAACTGGATCTGCAGGTCTTGGTTGGGAAGTTTGGCTTGATGGGATGGAAATCACTCAGTTCACTTATTTCCAACAAGTCGGTGGATTGGCAACTGGTCCTGTGACTGCGGAAGTTACCTATGGTTTGGAGCGCTTGGCTTCTTATATCCAAGAAGTGGATTCTGTCTATGATATCGAGTGGGCTGATGGTGTAAAATACGGAGAAATTTTTATCCAGCCTGAGTATGAGCATTCAAAATATTCGTTTGAAATTTCTGACCAAGAGATGTTGCTTGAAAACTTTGATAAGTTTGAAAAAGAAGCTGGCCGTGCATTAGAAGAAGGCCTGGTTCACCCTGCCTATGACTATGTTCTCAAATGTTCACACACCTTTAACCTGCTTGATGCACGTGGGGCTGTATCTGTAACTGAGCGCGCAGGCTATATCGCCCGTATCCGTAACTTAGCCCGTGTCGTAGCCAAAACCTTTGTTGCAGAACGCAAACGTCTAGGCTACCCACTTTTAGATGAAGCAACACGAGCTAAACTCTTAGCCGAAGACGCAGAATAGTAAGTAATACTGTGCTCTAAAATCGTTAAAGGCAAGTCGAAGACTTGCTAGAGGGATATGCACCGCCGTACTGTTATGTGGGGATTTTTGAAACCTTGGGTTCAAAAATCAGTCAGCTAAATCCACTTTGATGAGACTGTTGGAAATCTTAGTTTATTTGGTATAAGATTTTCTTACAGACACACAAAAGTTAGTTAGCGACGTCCCCAGTACCTAAGGTGCATATCAAAAGAAAAGATTGAAGAAGATGTAAAGGAAAAAACATGACAAAAAACTTATTAGTAGAACTTGGTCTTGAAGAGTTACCAGCCTACGTAGTAACTC
>CAJPRB010000155.1:0-3730 GCA_905372925.1 uncultured Streptococcus sp. | reverse complement strand
AGACCATGGAATAAAGCAAGCGGACATGGTATAATAGCAGAGTCGCTAGTTCTTCCACTAAGTAACGCGAACTTAGATTGGAGGTGAGCGTTTTGAAGACTTTCCTCGAACTTGTCTTGATTCCTTTTGCGGTTGGCGTTGCTGCAGAAGTAGTTGCTGATTGGCTAATTCAGTACATCAAAGACAAAAGCGACAAAAAATAGCCTGAGTTCTTTTTAGGGCAAAAAAGAAAGGCAGTAGCTGGAACTACTGCCTTTTTTGCGTTTTGCTATTCGTTTCCTCGAACTATAGCGTTTATATAATTATAACACGTTGAAGTTTATGTGTCAAAAACAGATATTTGTGATATACTCGAAGTGAGGCGCCTCAGCGATACGGTCGGTGGCGTGAAGCTCTTTATTGTCGGGCAACTGGAAACGGATAGCTCAAAGGGCACTATTTTGTGTCGGGTGTGGGACTGCCTTCAGCTTCGAGCTGTAAAGACCCCGAATACGTTTTTAAGAGCTTGGCCCGATAGGGTCTTTTTTTATTTCTTGGGTGGAGAAAATGGGGTGATTTTTTCGTAGAAAAAATCTAAAATCGGGGGGCTACTACGACCCCCCTTTTAAGTGCCGAGTGCCAAATTAAGAAAAAAAGTGCCTTGAACCTTAGAGCCACAAGGGTTTGAGGGGTGCGAGTTTTCGGCGACATTTTGGCGAGTTTTTTGGCGAGTTTTTAAAAAAGTATGGGAAAGTGTTGACAAAAATAATTGAAAGTGGTACACTTACAACAAGTCCGAAAAAGGAGAATAATATGGCGACAGATAAAAAAAGAGTGCAAGTAAGTTTTACTGACGAACAACATCAAATGTTAGTTGATTTAGCTAAGAGTAAAGGCTTTTCTAAGTCTGCAATCATTGTGTTAGCACTTGAAGAATATTTGAAAATGCAAAAATAAAGAAAGGCACAAAAAAAGCTGTGTTGGTCGCACAGCAATAAGTTTTTGATTTAGGTTAAATATAACATATGGCGAAAGAAAAAGCAAGATACTTCACTTTCCTACTCTATCCCGATTCAATTCCAGAAGATTGGGAAATGAGATTGGAATTGATTGGTGTACCAATGGCGGTCAGTCCTTTGCATGATAAGGACTTGAGTGATGTTGAGGGACAACTCTACAAAAAAGCACATTATCATGTGATTTATGTGGCGAAAAATCCTGTGACTGCTGATAGCGTAAGGGTTAGGATAAAAAGGGCTTTAGGAGAACAAAGTGTTGCTATGGTTCAGATAGTTCTGAATATCGAAAACACGTATTTGTATCTAACGCATGAGTCCAAAGACGCTATCAAGAAGAACAAGTACAAGTACGATAAGGCAGATATTAAGCATATCAATAACTTTGATATTGACCGTTATGTGACGTTAGATGCTGAACAAAAAGATGATATTCTAGACGAGGTCTGCAATATTATTGCAGATCATCGGCTAGCGAATATCTTGGAATTGAAAAATTTTGTAATGGCAAAAGGTTCAGAGTATGGACTGCCGAATATGAAAGTTATCAATTCGGTTTTGCGTTCTCATACTGGATTGATTCGATTGTATTTTGACGGAGTTTATCAAGAGCGAAAGTATGGGAATTTAGTTCCGTCAGTAGATTATGAAACTGGGGAAGTTTTGAGCGAGGAAGAATAAAAAGCAGACCTTTCGAGGTCGGCTTTTTTTGGTCGGACAATAGCGAAGCCGTCCGACTAGTCATTTTGAAAAAATGACTTTGGGTGACTTATTGAAGTCGCCCAATTTTTCAAAAAATGCCCTTGCGATTCGAGGGCTTTTTTTGTAGTTCGCCCTGGCATAAAGTGGGCGGACTAGCTCTCTGCAAGAGCCTTCGGAGAACGCACTTTTACGAAGTAAAGTATAGTGCGTTATACTTTACATGGAAGTTAGCCGAAATTTGTGCTAAAATTCTAGCTAGAATGTTATCACAATAGACGAGCAATAGGCTTGCCGGCTCGTCTGTCATTCGCTACTCGAATGACCCACCTGAGGAGGTAAAAGTTATGAGCTACATGGTTGCGAGAATGCAGAAAATGAAAGTTGGGAATTTGGGTGGCGCACATAAGCACAATGAACGGATTTTTGAAAAGCACTCAAACAAAGACATCGACACGAGCAGGTCACACCTCAACTACGAGTTGACGGATCGTGACCGCTCTGTGTCGTATGAACGGCAAATTAAGGACTATGTGAACGAGAACAAGAGTTCTAAACGTGGGATACGGAAAGACGCTGTTTTGTGTGATGAATGGATTATTACGTCAGATAAAGATTTTTTTGAAAAGTTGGGCCAGGAGCAGACGAGAAAATTTTTTGAAACGGCTAAAAACTACTTCGCGGAGAATTACGGAGAAACCAACGTTGCTTATGCCAGCGTACATCTTGATGAGAGTACCCCACACATGCACTTAGGGATTGTGCCAATGAGAAATGGTAAGCTGTCATCAAAGGTTATGTTTAACCGTGAGGAGCTAAAGCATATTCAGGAAGATTTGCCAAGGTACATGAATGAGCATGGTTTTGAGTTGCAACGTGGAAAGCGAGATAGCAAAGAACAGCATTTGAGTGTGGCGGACTACAAGGAAAAAATGGGGCGTGAAGCTCTTAATCAGGAATTGCTAGATTTAGGAGCGCCAAAATATTGGCATACGGAAGAACGTAGACCTGCAACAATGTCAGAAATTCAAGATTATGAGGACATAGGTTCTTTGTTTGCAGATTCAGACGTGACATTTAACATCCGAGAAGCGACGTTGGAAGAGCGTTTCAAATGGCTAGACACTCATAGAAACGATTTAAGGGCAGATTTAGGACGTTTAGAGGGTGTCCTTGAGAAAAAGATTGACGAATACGGTAAAATCGATTCTGAGGCTTCTGAGAGGCTCTCAGAGCTATCTGAGTTAAATTCTGAGGTAAATAGTCGTCAGGAGGAAATAAAGGGGTTAAAAAGCGATTCTAAGCGTCTGAGCGATGATGTGGTTCGTCTGGAGAGAGCTCATAGAGAAAAAACGCAACTTTTGGTGGAACAATCAAGTAACTTATCGAAAATTTCGTATAGAGATTTAGATAGACGTCGAGTTGCCAAAGAGTTGCAGGAAGAATTAGAAAATGCTACTCCTAAACTGTTTGGCGATGGCTTTAATTTTACTTCGGATTTTGTTGGACGACTGAAGACGTTTGTGTCTGATGTTGTAGAGAAGCTGGAGCAGGCGGTCAATCAAAATGAGTTACTTAGAAATGCACTAGCAGGCATGAAAGAAGCAAAGAGTAGGCTTGAAAATAGCCTATCTCATGCAGAATGGAAAAATCAGCAATTAGAGACTGAAAACAAAGCATTAAAGCTAGAAAACAGGGAGTTGAAAGTTTCTAAAAATCTCTTAGATGACCTTTCTGAAGTCATAACAGAAAAAGAAGTAACCAGTCTCAATAAGCGTTTAGAAAACTTAAGAGAGACACGAGAACTGTCTAGGACAAGACATGAGCCTACAAAAGGGCGGAGTATCTGAGCGATTTATGCCGTGAAAGCTATTTGACAATAAGCTAGGTCAAGTTAGACTGGTTAAGGCGGTTCAGTCTGAACTTTGTTCAGCTGACCGACAAACCAAAGACTAACGACCTAGGTTCCTTGTTGTCAAATAGACCATGGAATAAAGCAAGCGGACATGGTATAATAGCAGAGTCGCTAGTTCTTC
>CAJPRB010000154.1:0-3800 GCA_905372925.1 uncultured Streptococcus sp. | reverse complement strand
AAGAAATAACACGGCCTTGATAGCAGATATCCACATGACCAATTGCCGAAAACAGAGAGGTCTCAGCTGTATGAACAAAAATTTCAAGCTCCGCTGTCTTACCAGACTTCACCATTCCAAGATGGATATCCTCTCTCTCATCAGCATTTTCCTGCATGAATTTGTTGATTTTTGCTAAAGTACTTGCAGGGATGAGAGCGGCTAGGACAATAGGTAAGCTCATTCTTACACGACGTTTGAGATGGTTTTTCCCAATTTCCTCCTCAAACAAGAAACCATCACGGATATTGGACAGACCATAAAGGAAAAAATAAGCCCCTAATACAAAGAGTTGAAAGACAGAATTTCCTGTAGAGGACAAAAGACTAGTCCCACCAAGAAAAACTAGTACGAGTCCATCTAGTAAGAGACGAAAACGAGGTCGAATTTTGTTTTTGCGGTAGAGAACATAGGTGACAAGGTTAATACTAGCATGAAAAATCTGATAAACTCCAATCACAAGAGCCAGAACATAAATCGGTATATCAGTCGCAAGATTAGAACCTAGCAAATATCCCAGCACTAACAATTTAACCAGTGCAACTCCCAAGGTGTCCGTTGACTGACTTTTTTTGAAAATACGTAATACTAAATCTAAGACCGTTGCTATCCAAGCTAAAAACAGAACCAGTCGAATAACCTTTACTGGCAACCAAGTCCCCGTGACCATCAAGATGAGACCTAGCAGAACAAACAAGAACCCCTGAGCAAGTAATTTCTTACCTGTCAGACCTAAAGATAGAATTTTCGCCATATAAAAACCTTTCAACAATAAA
Organism: uncultured Streptococcus sp.; assembly: GCA_905372925.1. GTDB lineage: Bacteria > Bacillota > Bacilli > Lactobacillales > Streptococcaceae > Streptococcus. The sequence continues at coordinate 2,985 of CAJPRB010000154.1, read as the reverse complement.
AATTAAACACTCCGATTAAACTGACTAGTAAATAGCCAACACTACAAACAGCCTGTGCCAGCAACATATGGTGACTAGAAATGACTGTAGTAATGTCACCATCTTGTCTTATGCACTTCTAAAATTTGTTATATTGATTAGAAGCCAGAGCTTATAAAAACTAGCTAAACTCGAGAGATAGACACAATTGCGACGAAAAAATGTATAACCAATTCAACTTGTTAAGGTAAGAAAGCATTATTTCCAATCTATTAATTATTCATCTATTACCTATTATGACACAATATTCCCTATAGTTCAACTTTTTACTTGTTTTTATATTACACGGACTAAAAAGTTTTCAACAGTTGATTGCATTTGTTTTAATAAGTTTTAACCTTTCTTGGTTAGATAAAAAAAGAACCATACAGTTTAGAATCTGTATGGTTTTTGCCCCACTTTTGTCCCATTTTTAAATCATGACATTGAAAATACCTAAAATCACTTATATTTCAATATTTTTAATTGCTCTCAATATGAAAGTCCTTTCCAAATCCCTGTAGGGGGCATCTAAATCAACAGGAAAAAGCCTTGATTTACAAGGCTTTTTTGCTTTCCTTTTAAAAATTGTCGTGCAATTTGCCGTGTTTTTACAACAAACTTTTCACAGCCATAAATTCCTCACTAATTTTTTCCTCCAATGTGTGACCATAAACTTCAACCAGCATAGAGATATCTTTGTGTCCTAAAATTTTCGCAATAACTCCCAAATCAATATTATTATGCCATAAATAACTACCATAAGTGTGTCTAGCTCCTTTAGTAGTAATCAATGGAGAAATTTGCAATTCCTTCAACATTACTTTTATAGCTTTATTGACTGTTGCAATATCTGGAACATCGTAGGCATATCCATAATGCTGAAAAATCATTTTATACCTATTCTTGATTCCTAGCTCTTTATTGGCCTTCTCCTGTTCAATTTTTAGGACTTGTAATATCTTAATACATTCTTCGTCTATCGGTACCATCCGAATAGACGTTTTGTTTTTGGAGGGACAAATTTATGAGAAAGGGTATTAAACCTCCTATAATACTGAATAAAATATTTCAGGCTCTTGATAATAATGTCGCAGTCTTGAAGATTGTATTTTACAATACCAACAAATTCATTCTTTTCCCAAGTAATAATATCTCCAAAGGCTGTTACCAACAGCGGAAAAAGAAGTAAGGAACTATTCATAATAATATCCGTAGCAAATCTTTGCATTTTTGCCTTATCTTCTTTAAGATAGTACTATTAAAAAAAGAAAAGGTGAAAATCATGGAAACATATACACTTGCAAATGGGGTTGCTATTCCTAAAATTGGTTTTGGAACTTGGCAAATTGCCGAAGGCGAAGAAGCCTATAACAGCGTTAGCTTCGCACTTAAGGCGGGTTACACACATATTGATACCGCACAAATTTACGGTAACGAGGTTTCTGTAGGTAAAGCGATTGCTGATAGTAATTTGGCACGTGAGGATATTTTCCTAACTACCAAACTTTGGAATGATAAGCATGATTACGAGTTAGCTAAGACTTCTATCGATGAGTCTCTCGAAAGACTTGGTGTGGATTATTTGGATCTTTTACTTATCCATTGGCCTAATCCAAAGGCGCTTCGTGAGAATGATGATTGGAAGGCTGGCAATGCGGGTGCATGGAAGGCTATGGAAGAAGCCTACAAAGAAGGTAAGGTGCGTGCTATCGGTGTGTCTAACTTTATGCAACACCACCTAGAAGCTCTTATTGAAACAGCTGAAATTGTTCCACATGTCAATCAAATCCTCTTGGCTCCAGGTTGTAACCAAGAAGACTTAGTTGCCTATTGCCAAGAGCGCGATATCCTTCTTGAAGCCTATAGTCCACTAGGTACAGGTAGCATTTTTGGAAATGAAGATGTTGAAGCAGTGACTGAACGTAACGGTAAATCTGTGGCACAAGTTGCTCTGCGTTGGAGCCTTCAAAAAGGTTTCTTGCCACTACCTAAGTCTGTAACACCTAAAAATATTGAAGGCAACCTAGATATCTTCGACTTCGACTTATCAGAGGAAGATATGGCAGTCCTGGATAAGATTCAAGGCATCAAAACTCAGGATGATCCTGACAAAGTTAATTTTTAATAGGATTTTAAGCAACTCGTCAGGGTTGCTTTTTAGCGTGTTTCTTTAGATTTGCTATAATGAAACAATCATTTTTTATTTATATATGGGAGTTACGTAATGGAGTCTCGAAATCTTTTGCCTCAAAATACACGTACTTCATTATCAATCGTCAAACACTCCGCCTGTAAGCTGGTACGTGAGGTAAATGTGCTCCAAGGTTTTGACAATTCGCGTCACATGAAGTTATTTAAGCATCTCCCTTTTTTTTATTACCATTTTCTGTTATAATAAATTGTACTTCTAAAATAGAAAGGTCTTAAGATGACAACTCTTATTAAACATAAACGTGTAGAATTTTCAGAACTTTTTTATGACCTAGTTTTTGTTTTTGCAATTTCAAAAGTAACTACTTTAATTGACCATCTTCATAACGGTATTTTGACTTGGAATTCTTTCCTTGATTTTTTCATTGCTACTTTGTTTCTCATCGATTCCTGGATGATTCAAACCGATTATACCAATCGCTATGGAAAGAACTCTTTATTTAACATAGTAATCATGTTTATCAAAATGGGAATTTTACTCTTTATAGCCAATATGATTGGACCTGATTGGCAACAATATTTTCATTATCTCTGTTGGGCTATTGGTACATTAACCCTTACCTTATTTTTTCAATATTTGGTTGAGTTTTTTAGAAAATCAACCGATGATGTTAATCGGGAAAATATCAAAGGTTTTCTATGGATAACAGGTCTAGGAAGTTTAGGAGTCTATCTAGCAGCTCTTCTTCCTATTTACGTTAGAGTCTATATCTTATTTGCTAGTATTCTGCTAACATTTATTATGCCAAGTAT
>CAJPRB010000153.1:0-3866 GCA_905372925.1 uncultured Streptococcus sp. | reverse complement strand
GAGGCAGACAAGCTAGAACTTGTGAGACAAGAACGAGAAAAGCAGATCAGACTGGCTGAATTCTTTTTAGGCAAGGAAAAAAGTTTATCGACTTGAGAGAGTGATAGGAGGCATAAAATACCAATCCTAGAAATAGCATCTAGGATTTTACTATGCTAAAATGGAAAGATAGTCTCAAAAATTATAGTCAATCCATCTTGAGAATAGCTACTTTTAAAGGGAGTAACAATCTATGAACGAGAAAACAAAAGCATACTTAGCAGCCTTATCCTTTTCAGCCATCATTGGTTTTTCTTTTTTATTTACTAAGATTGCTTTGGGATATGCTAGTCCTCTTACAAACTTGGCACATCGTTATACAATCGCTGCTTTGGTATTGGTCATCCTTCATCAAACAAAATTTATCAATGTGAGTTTAAGTAGAAAAGATATTCTTTCTATTCTGCCTATGAGTCTTTTCTATCCACTTCTCTTTTTTATTTTCCAATCCTTTGCTTTACAGTATATATCGTCTTCTGAAGCGGGAATTTTACAGGCTCTTGTCCCGATTTTTACTCTCCTTTTGGCATCGGTCTTTCTCAAGGAAAAGACTAGTTTGCTGCAAAAGTTCTTTTTAATTTTATCCGTAGCAGGAGTAGTTTTCATCTTCCTTAGCAAAGGAGCGAACTTTAGCACGGAAACTGCTAGCTTAGGCTTTCTCTTGATGTTGGGATCTGTTCTTGCCAATGCGATAAACAATATTCTCAGCAAGGCTAAAGGAGGTCGCTATCGGGCCATGGATATGACAGCTGTTGTGATATTTGTTGGCTTCATTACCTTTAATGCGCTGAGTCTGACCTCGCACTATCTAGAGGGGAACATATTAGCTTACTTTGCGCCGTTTGGACAGATGCCCTATCTGCTTTCCATCCTCTATTTGGGAGTTCTAGCCTCTATCGTGACTGGTAGTCTTTCGATCTATGCTATCGTTCGCCTCGGGGCATCAACCGTCAGTGTCTTTGGCAATCTTGGAACAGTTTTGACCATTCTAGCCGGAGCCCTTATCCTCCACGAACCGATTTATAGTTACCATGTCATCGGAGCAACTTTGATTATTGCTGGAATTTTAGGCATGAATCTGATGAGAAAAAAGTAAAGATTGCTTAGCAGTCTTTTTCTTTATCCAAATGATGCAGAAAATTCAAAATTTTTAATGAAACTAAGTTTAGAAAACGATGATTTTAATATAGCGTGATAAAATAGATAGAAGAATGATACTAGGATAAAGAGGAGAGAGTATAGAAATGAAGCCAAATGATATAGCTGAAGCTATTGCTTTTTATAACAGAAAACCCGAGATGTTGAAACGTCACCTTATACCAGTCGTAGATTGTGATTTGGTTGTTTATCATCGTCCTGGAAACGCAAGTAAAGGCCACATTATTTTTTATCATGGAGCTTGTGGATGCAGTCAGATGTGGGCCCACCAGTATGATGCTTTTGATGGATTTGACCTTTACTTTGTAAATGTTAGAGGGCAGGGTGAATCACCTATGAAAGTTGGACTTCCCGACTTGGAAGGCGCTATTCAAGATGTAGATGCCATTTTGTCCTATTTTAAGCTGGATAAGGTGATATTGGTTGGTCACTCTTGGGGAGGAAATCCACTTCAAGAGTATACCTATCGCCATCCAGAAAGAGTCCTAGCCTTGGTCATGGTAGATAGTTGGGGACAGCATCGATACCTATCAGATAAAGAAAGAGGTCGAATCAAATATAGTTCTCTTATGTACAAGACGATTCCTTGGAAGGTGATTGCTGATAAAAATTCAAAAATGTGTACAGATAATCCTATCACAAAAGAATTAGTCAAGACGGCCATCATAGAAACTGGGCGAGATGTTTTCTTGAACCTTGGAATCACAGGTTTCTTGGCAGTTCATGAGATAGAAGGATATAAAGGAAATCCTCCCATGCTATTAGTAAGAGGCGAAAACGATTTTCCCAAACACCTAAAAATAATCTATGATGGTATCATTGCTCTAAATCCCAATGCGCGTCAAGTAACGATTTCAGACAGCAAACACCAACCGATGAATGACCACCCTAAAGAGTTTAATCAGATAGTTGGTGATTTTTTTGAAGAAGTAGTAGCCTTGTAAGATAGTACTATCCAACTTGTGAAAATCCCTGGAACGTGATAAAATAAAGGATAAGGATTTTTAATAATTCATTATATAGAATGAGTGGATTTCTTTATGAAGAGGTTTGAAGTAACTACAAAAATTGGCAGTCTCTTTGTTACTTATAAAAAGAAAAAGAAAGTGCTTGTTTGTTTAAATGGCGCAGGTTTGCTACCAAGTTATGAAAATTTTTCACTTATACTTGAAAAGCTTCCTTCCACAATTGGTTATTTGACAATTGATTTTCCAAACACAGGTAGGAGTCCGATTCATGACCAATCTGGAAAAAATCTGGACAATCTTGTAGACGCGGTTTATGAAGTACTTGAAGAATTGGCGATTTATGAATATATACTTTGTGTACATAGTTTGAGTGGAATTTTAGCTTGCAAATTGATGAACAAATCAATTAAGTGTCAGGCTTTAGTAGCAATTGAACCAACAACTAAAAAAGTAATGTTTTCTGATTTTTCAGAAAATCCTTATCCAGAAATGGAAGAGCAGATGAGACTGATTGAAGAGTGTGGCCCCGAAGTCTATTTTAAGAATATAACTCAAGCAACATTTAGCTCTGAAACTAATAAAAGAATATGGGAATTAGTGCAAGAAAAAGATTCAGAGTTGGAAAGACAAGTTCCAGAATTTCATATATATTGTGAGATTACTGAGAAAGATTTTGAGAATGTATCTATAGAAGCTCATATTCCCGTTTTTATTTTTTGTCAGGCTTATAGAGAAAAAGAGTACAGAGAATCAGAGTATTGGACTTCCAATACTAAGCTCATTTTAGGAGGGAATCACCATTATTTACAATGGTCAGAATCAGAAAAAATTGCAGCCATCATTCGAGAATTGTCAGAATAAGATGGAAAGAAGGAGAGTATAGGAGACAAGATGAACTACTTTAATGTTGGAAAAATCGTTAAAACACAGGGTCTACAAGGTGAGATGCGTGTCTTGTCTGTGACGGATTTTGCTGAAGAACGCTTTAAAAAAGGGGCAGAGCTGGCTTTATTTGATGAAAAAGATCAGTTTATCCAAACAGTGACCATTGCTAGCCACCGTAAGCATAAGAATTTTGACATTATCAAATTCAAAGACATGTACCATATCAATGCGATTGAAAAGTACAAGGGGTATAATCTCAAGGTCGCTGAGGAAGATTTGAATGATTTAGATGATGGTGAATTCTACTATCACGAGATTATCGGTTTGGATGTTTACGAGGGAGACAACTTGATAGGAACTATCAAGGAAATCCTACAACCAGGTGCCAACGATGTCTGGGTGGTCAAGCGACAAGGCAAGCGTGATTTGCTTCTACCTTACATTCCGCCAGTAGTTCTCAATGTTGATATTCCAAACAAACGGGTTGATGTGGATATCTTAGAAGGGTTAGATGATGAAGATTGATATTTTAACCCTCTTTCCTGAGATGTTTTCTCCGCTGGAGCACTCGATTGTTGGAAAGGCTCGAGAAAAGGGGCTCTTGGATATCCAGTACCATAATTTTCGAGAATATGCTGAAAAAGCCCGCCATGTCGACGATGAGCCTTACGGAGGCGGTCAGGGAATGTTGCTCCGAGCCCAACCTATTTTTGATGCCTTTGATGCTATTGAAAAGAAAAATCCCCGTGTCATCCTCCTTGATCCTGCTGGAAAACAGTTCGATCGAGCCTACGCTGAGGATTTGGCTCAGGAAGA
>CAJPRB010000152.1:0-3930 GCA_905372925.1 uncultured Streptococcus sp. | reverse complement strand
AAGACAGTAGATGAGTTAGATAAATGTTGAATATGCAAAAACTATTAGAATAGAGTTATTCACTTTGGAAACTTATACTTACTGTGGAAATATATAGTATAATGTTGTTAGGGAAATAGGATTAATAGATTAATAAATGAAAGAATGCAAATCAGGAGGTGCGTGGTGAAAGAAAACGAGGTCATTTTAAAACGGCAATCGACTCGCGTATTTTTTAAGAATGGGGATACGGATTTTTTCTTTAATTGGTTGCTAGGAATCGGTGAAGTTTTTGGCCTCTCTCATGGAGAGCTGTATTATCTTGCTCAAAAGTTAGGTAATTCACCAAAACCTGATGACTGGAAAAATGAGTTTTTATCACATGTGAACTATCTTGAACAAAAGGTTAGTAATTTAGGTTTGAGTGAACAAACAAAGGCGCAGTATTATCTCGCACAGACCTACTCACTTCGATCGGCAATCCAGTTTACTGATCCATTTTCTGCCGAATACTTACCTATCGTTTGTCAAATGGAGAAGGCGTTCTCTAGTGCAATTCATTCACTAGGTACACCGATTGAAAAACTAACTATTGCTTATCAGGATTCCTACTTGCCTGGTTATTATCTTCATAGCGGTGATAATTGCCCAACGCTGATTATGATTGGTGGAGGTGATACTTATCGCGAAGATTTATTTTATTTTGCAGGATATCCTGGATGGATACGAAATTATAATGTTTTAATGGTTGACCTTCCTGGTCAAGGGAGCAATCCTAGTAGAGGGCTAATCTTTGGTGTGGATGCCTCTATTCCAATTTCATTATGCATAGACTGGTTGGAAAATAGAAATCCTAAACTAAATTATTTAGCCATTTATGGTGTCAGCGGAGGGGGATATTTTACCGCACAAGCTGTCGAAAAGGATCCAAGAATTCATGCTTGGATTGCTAGTACCCCTATTTACGACGTTGCAGAGCTCTTCAGAAAAGAATTCGGATCAAGTTTGAAAGCACCTAGTTGGTTAATAAATGCCATTTTAAAATTAGCTGGAAATTTGAATGAATCAGCAAATTTGAATCTTAAAAAGTATGCATGGCAGTTTGGTACTTCTGATTTTAAGAGTGCTATTGATGATGTATTTAACTATGCAAAGATTGTAGATTATCAAAAAATTCAATGCCCATGCCTGTTTATCATGGGAAAGGGTGAGGGTGCTGAACTGCAGCATCAAACTAAGGTAATTTATGAATCACTTAAATCTAAAAATCAACAAACTAAACTTCAAGTATTTGAGGCGGAAAGTGGTGCGGACGCTCATTGCCAAGTCAATAATTTAAGACTCGCCCATAATGTCGTTTTTGATTGGTTGGATACTTTATTTGAATGGAATCAATCAAAGTTTTAGTTCTACTTATACTACTTAGATATATCTACATTTTTACTGTTAGGTGCTACAAGCCTATTTTACTTTAAGTAGCAAATTGAATAAATTCTCTACTGTTGATGGTAAGAGTAGGTTTTAGAATTTCAGTATTTGATGAAGTCTTTTCAAATAATAGGTTAGCTGAGTTATATTAATTATAACTAAATAGTATTATTTTTTCATTATTTACTAGGATTGTCTTCTGATTGATATTAAGAGAAAATAGCTTTGAAAATTGAATTTTGATGATAACATTTTTGAACAATTAGTGTTTAGATATGCTATTTAATTGCTAGAGTGCTCATTATAATAGAAAAAGAAGTAATTTCATTTTCAGTAAAAGTCCATAAAATACTTGAAAAATTATCTTGAAGATGATATAATACAGTCTTGTAAGGGTTATCACATATAACTCAAATAGAAAACACTTAAAGGAGAGTCAAACTATGGCTTCTAAAGATTTCCACGTAGTGGCAGAAACAGGTATTCACGCACGTCCAGCAACATTGTTGGTTCAAACAGCTAGCAAATTTGCTTCAGATATCACTCTTGAGTACAAAGGTAAATCAGTAAACCTTAAATCTATCATGGGTGTCATGAGTCTTGGTGTTGGCCAAGGTGCTGACGTTACAATTTCAGCTGAAGGTGCAGATGCTGACGACGCAATCGCTGCTATCACTGAAACTATGGAAAAAGAAGGATTGGCATAAGGAAAATGACAGAAATGCTTAAAGGAATCGCAGCATCTGACGGTGTTGCAGTTGCAAAAGCATATCTACTCGTTCAACCGGATTTGTCATTTGAGACTGTTACAGTCGAAGATACAAACGCAGAAGAAGCTCGCCTTGATGTCGCTCTACAAGCATCACAAGACGAGCTTTCTGTTATTCGCGAGAAAGCAGTAGGTACGCTAGGGGAAGAAGCAGCTCAAGTTTTTGACGCTCACTTGATGGTTCTTGCTGACCCAGAAATGATCAGCCAAATCAAGGAAACAATCCGTGCGAAGAAAGTGAATGCAGAAGCAGGTCTGAAAGAAGTTACAGACATGTTTATCACTATCTTTGAAGGCATGGAAGATAACCCATACATGCAAGAACGTGCGGCGGATATCCGCGACGTGACAAAACGTGTATTGGCAAATCTTCTTGGTAAAAAATTGCCAAACCCAGCTTCTATCAATGAAGAAGTGATCGTCATTGCACATGACTTGACTCCTTCTGATACAGCTCAATTGGACAAAAACTTTGTTAAAGCTTTTGTAACCAACATCGGTGGACGTACAAGCCACTCAGCTATCATGGCACGTACACTTGAAATTGCTGCTGTATTGGGTACAAACAACATCACTGAAATCGTTAAAGACGGTGACATCCTTGCCGTTAACGGTATCACTGGTGAAGTGATTATCAACCCAACTGATGAGCAAGCAGCAGAATTCAAGGCTGCTGGTGAAGCTTATGCGAAGCAAAAAGCTGAATGGGCTCTCTTGAAAGATGCTAAAACAGTAACTGCTGATGGTAAACACTTTGAATTGGCTGCCAACATTGGTACTCCAAAAGACGTTGAAGGTGTCAATGACAATGGCGCTGAAGCTGTTGGCCTTTACCGTACAGAGTTCTTGTACATGGATTCTCAAGACTTCCCAACAGAAGATGAGCAGTACGAAGCTTACAAGGCTGTACTTGAAGGAATGAACGGTAAACCTGTTGTCGTTCGTACAATGGATATCGGTGGAGATAAGGAACTTCCTTACTTTGATATGCCTCACGAAATGAACCCATTCCTTGGATTCCGTGCCCTTCGTATCTCTATTTCTGAAACTGGAGATGCTATGTTCCGTACACAAATCCGCGCCCTTCTTCGTGCGTCTGTTCACGGTCAATTGCGTATCATGTTCCCAATGGTTGCGCTCTTGAAAGAATTCCGTGCAGCGAAAGCAGTCTTTGACGAAGAAAAAGCAAACCTTCTTGCTGAAGGTGTTGCAGTTGCGGATAATATCCAAGTTGGTATCATGATCGAGATTCCTGCAGCGGCTATGCTTGCAGACCAATTTGCTAAAGAAGTTGACTTCTTCTCAATTGGTACAAACGACTTGATCCAATACACAATGGCAGCAGACCGTATGAACGAGCAAGTTTCATACCTTTACCAACCATACAACCCATCAATCCTACGTTTGATTAACAATGTTATCAAAGCAGCTCACGCTGAAGGTAAATGGGCTGGTATGTGTGGTGAGATGGCTGGTGACCAACAAGCTGTTCCACTTCTTGTCGGAATGGGCTTGGATGAGTTCTCTATGTCAGCGACATCTGTACTTCGTACACGTAGCTTGATGAAGAAACTCGACACAGCTAAGATGGAAGAGTACGCAAACCGTGCCCTTACAGAATGCTCAACGATGGAAGAAGTTCTTGAACTTCAAAAAGAATACGTTAATTTTGATTAATCGAAAGGTCCTTGCAACCCAGTTGCAGGGATTTTTTTGATATTTTAAAAAAATGTTCAAGATGATCTTTCTTATAT
>CAJPRB010000151.1:0-3979 GCA_905372925.1 uncultured Streptococcus sp. | reverse complement strand
TCCCACCCGTCCATTTATAGATACCTTTGGTAAAGAGTTGGTCATTGCTGAAGCCTTCCATCAACTCTAAAACCTCTTTATGTGATTGCTCTAGTAGCCTAGTCGCTTCTTCTAGAGACGTTTTCTGGTGCTTCTTCCAAATAGCGACATTCATTTCCCCATAAGTTTTCCAATTATAAGGTTCAGGGAGAAAAGGTCTCTCATGACCCTTTTGATTAGAATGTACCCAGGTCAAAAGTAACTGATGCCATTCATAGAGATGGATCAGGACATCTCTTAGATTTTTATCTCTTTTCCAGTGAGCTTCTTTTTTCTTTTGGTCTTTTGAAAAATCAAAAGGAGTCTGTAGTTCCTCTTCACTTAATTTAGATATAAAGTGATTGAGCTTTTCATAGTTTTCCTTAGAGGCTAGCACTAATTCCTCTTTCGTTCTTGGTCTAGGCATAGGCGTTCTCCCTTCATTTTCTAGTAGGTTGAGGTATTTTCTTACTTCATTATACCATAATCAAAAAGCAGTTCTTCATTTTACGAAAAACTGCTTTTACTAACTATTTTTTATGCTTATAGTCACTACTTTACATATAAATCTCTAAAGCGACCATCCACCTCTGCTATCTGATAGAGCAAGTGGGATAGTTCTTGGTAATCTTCTTTTAAACATGAAAGATGGGCTTGGCCAAATAGAGATGCCAATTCCTCTTTTAATCGTGCCCCTTCTGAATCATGCGCTTTTAAGAACTTACTGAGATAGAGATTTCGAACAGCCGCAAGTTTAAAGCTAAAATACTGGTGCAGTTGTTTTTGCTCCGTATTTAAGCCGTTTTCAGCAACTGCTTTTGCATAGCATTCCAACACACCGTTTTGGCCATTCAGATATCGATCCCTCATAATCCTTGCTGTTTCTTGATAGATTTCAGTCTGACTAGGAGTCTTGAGCCGCTTAAAATTCCCCCACATGGAGTATGCTCCACGCTTATAGTCAATAGTCTCTGCCTTCCAGGCTTCTAATATGTCTTTAAAAGCAACCTTCATGCAGGCAAAACCAGCTGGATCATGCAAATAGAGGTGCTGATGATCAATGCCATACACGGTTACGAAGTGATCCACACCATAAAGGATTGTGTGATTAGGATTGTAAGTCAGATGGCCCATATCAAGAGGTCCCAGAACGACAGGTCCATTGGACAGAAAGGTTTCCAACTTTCTTTTTATCTCTTCCAAATCTACTTCCTCTCCATCTTTTACATAGAAATCCTCATAATCAAACCCTAGTATTTTTAAGGAATGGGAGATGGAAAGATCTGGCATTCCATTATCAAAAAATACTAGAGGGTGCTGGTCATCTTCCTTTACGATACTAGCGCCATTTCCCATCGCCATGATTGCCTCTAGAAAGTCTGCTTTAAAGTCATAACCATAGGCATCCAGTGCCATTGCCAATGAATAGCTATAGCAAAGCGACACATCTCCAAAATACATCTGCATATTCATGCCTCCTTATCTTCTATGGGACTATTATACCGAGAAAACTATTCTCATGCCCCATAAAATCCAAACAAAAATTATGGTATGTTTGATTTTATAGATATGAATTTCCACAATAAAAAACTCTGTAGAGGTTCTTTCTACAGAGTCAGCTTTCCATCTTTATAAAAAATAGAAAATAATCTAGTCCTTGATCACTGGTATCCAGAGTTCCATTTGATAGTCTGGGGAGTACATATCACCCTCGGTGTAGACTTCAAAGTCTGGCGCTCCTGAGTGGCGATAGCCAGTTTCTGGGAAAAAGACTTCCAAAACATACTTCCAAGCATTGTGGATGCTTGTTGGTATAGCACCCTTGACTGGTACGATAGCATATTCAGCTTCGGGGATGTCTTTGATTGACAGACCCAATTCTTCTGCTTTTACTTTATCCGTCACATCGTAAGCAGCCATATAGTTGATGATTTCGCCTTCTCTGATATCCGAGCAGATGCCGAAGGATTGGCCACTGCCCATACTTTCTAAGCTTTCAAAGCTGTGATTTGCATAGAGCTGTTCCCAGGCAGATGGGCACTGGCTATTGTCAATAGCTTCCAATAGGACACCTGCCACGGTAAATGCAGGTTTCTTTTGAATCTTTATATCCATGTTCTTTCCTCCTGTAATCTTTAAGGATAATTGAAGTCTAGGAAAAACCCGATAAGGTTTTCCATTTCGAACTTCTGAGGGTGTTGCCCCATGGAATTTCTTGAAGGCTGCGCTGAAGGAATCCGCAGATTCGTAGCCGTACTTCATTGCTATGTCAATGATTTTGTCAGAGCTTTCCCGCAAGTCTGTCACAGCTTCTGATAACCTGCGATTGCGCAAGTATTCTGCTAATGTCATATCAGCCATGATGGAAAAGATTCTGCTAAAAAGAGGATAAGAATAGCCTGATAGCTGCTGAAATCTTTTCATATCCACTTCTCCAGTCAGCTGCTGCTCCAAATAATCCATGGTTTGGTTGAATTGATGCATCATATTCGTTTCTTCTTACCTCCACAAGATACAAAAGTCCTTAAAAGCAAAGTGAAAACAGAAAAATTGACGCTGCAGCTTCTAGTCCTAGAAATTTTTTCTTTTTCACACAGCTTTAGGCCGTGTTCAATTCTATCTATATTCTAGCAAATACAAGATACTTCCACCCTAGAATCTTTGTACAAGATTTAAAGGTGTAAATTCTATAACTTATCTTTTAATTTCTCAACAAAGAGATAGGCTGCTGGACAGGTCAAGGTATTCTTAATCGTCAAATGGTTGATTTGATGGATCTTTTTCCGATCTGTATGGGGGAATTCACGACAGGCCTTGGGACGAACGTCATAGATGGAGCAGAGATTGTCTCCTCCTAGAAAGGGGCAAGGCATGGATTTGAAAACTTTATCCCCATCTTCATCCACCTGAAGGAATTCCGCTTCAAAAGCTGGCAATTTCATCTTAAAGTACTTAGCAATACGGGTGATGTCTGCCTCTTTAAAGTCTGGTCCCAAAGTCTTGCAACAGTTAGCGCAGGCGGTGCAATCAATCTCAGCAAAGATTTCTTGGTGAATCTGCTGCGCAATCTTATCTAAGTTTTTAGGAGGTTTTTTCTTTAGATTAGCTAACACTTTGCGGTGCTCCTTCTGCTTTTGCAAGGCTAACTGATGGTAATACTCAATATCAATTTCTTTAGACATAATTGCTTTCTAATACAAGTGTTTTTGTCTATTATACCATAAACTATTTCCCATTTTTTACCTTTGCATACAAAAAGCCCTTCGGATAAAATCCGAGGGGCTTCAAACCTTGTTCATCAAGAGACAAACTTTTGAATTTCAAGGTTCGGGATAAAATAGTTCAGTGAACTATTTTATTTTTTAAGGTTGTAGAATGATTTCAATCCACGGTATTCTGCTACTTCACCAAGTTGGTCTTCGATGCGAAGCAATTGGTTGTATTTAGCGATACGGTCTGTACGTGAAAGTGAACCAGTCTTGATTTGTCCTGCGTTAGTTGCAACTGCGATATCAGCGATTGTTGAATCTTCAGTTTCACCTGAACGGTGTGATACAACGGCAGTGTAACCAGCTTCTTTCGCCATTTCGATAGCGTCGAATGTTTCAGTAAGAGTACCGATTTGGTTAACTTTGATAAGGATTGAGTTGGCAGCACCTTCTGCAATACCTTTTTCAAGGTAAGAAGTGTTTGTTACGAAGAAGTCGTCACCAACCAATTGAACTTTACCACCAAGACGTTCAGTAAGAGCTTTCCAACCGTCCCAGTCGTTTTCGTCCATACCATCTTCGATAGTGATGATTGGGTATTTGTTTACCAATTCTTCAAGGTAGTCGATTTGTTCTGCAGCAGTACGTACAGCAGCGCCTTCACCTTCGAATTTAGTGTAGTCGTAAACTTTACGTTCTTTATCGTAGAATTCTGATGATGCACAGTCAAATCCGATAAATACGTCTTTACC
>CAJPRB010000150.1:0-4056 GCA_905372925.1 uncultured Streptococcus sp. | reverse complement strand
TTTTGATTGCATTCCCTAGATTTTTTTGCTAAGCTAGGAATAAGTGAAAATATGAAAGCGAGAACAAGATGACACGTTATCAAGATGATTTTTATGACGCTATTAATGGCGAATGGGAAAAAACAGCTGTGATTCCAGCTGATAAATCTCGAACAGGTGGTTTTATTGACCTTGATGAGGAAATTGAAGAGTTGATGCTGGCGACTACGGACAAGTGGTTGGCAGGTGAGGATGTCCCAGAGGATGCTATCCTCGCCAACTTTGTTAAGTACCATCGTATGGTACGTGATTTTGACAAGAGAGAAGCAGATGGGATCAAGCCTGTCCTTCCTCTACTCAAGGAATACCAAGATTTGGAGAGCTTTGCAGATTTCACTAGCAAACTAGCAGCGTTTGAACTAGCTGGTAAACCAAATTTCCTCCCTTTTGGTATTTCACCAGACTTTATGGATGCCAGAACCAATGTGCTCTGGGCCAGTGCACCAGGCACCATCCTACCAGATACGACTTACTATGCTGAAGACCATCCTCAGCGTGAGGAACTCTTGACTCTTTGGAAGGAAAGTACTGCGAATCTTCTCAAAGCTTATGATTTTTCAGATGAGGAAATCGCAGACTTACTAGAGAAACGATTGGAATTGGACCGTCGCATTGCGGCTGTGGTGCTTTCTAACGAAGAAAGTTCAGAATATGCCAAACTCTACCATCCATACACTTATGAAGATTTCAAGAAATTTGCTCCTGCCCTACCTTTGGATGATTTCTTCCAAGCAGTTCTTGGACAGACTCCAGACAAGGTTATCGTAGACGAGGAACGTTTCTGGCAAGCAGCAGAGCAATTCTATAGTGAAGAAGCATGGCCTTTGCTTAAGGCGACTTTGATTTTGGGCGTAGTCAATCTTTCAACCAGCTATCTAACTGACGAGATTCGTGTTTTGTCAGGTGCTTATGGTCGTGCTCTTTCAGGTGTTCCAGAAGCTCAGGACAAGGTCAAGGCAGCTTATCACTTGGCCCAAGGTCCTTTCAAGCAAGCTCTGGGTCTCTGGTATGCGCATGAAAAATTCTCTCCAGAAGCTAAGGCAGACGTAGAGAAAAAAGTAGCGACTATGATTGACGTTTATAAGGAACGCTTGGCTAAGAACGACTGGCTCACACCTGAAACGCGAGATAAGGCCATTGTCAAACTCAATGTCATCAAGCCTTATATCGGTTATCCAGAGGAATTGCCAGCCCGCTACAAGGACAAAGTAGTAGATGAAACTGCCAGTCTCTTTGAGAATGCCCTAGCTTTTGCGCGTGTGGAAATCAAGCATAGCTGGAGCAAGTGGAACCAACCGGTTGACTACAAGGAATGGGGTATGCCTGCTCATATGGTTAATGCCTACTACAATCCTCAGAAGAACTTGATTGTCTTCCCAGCTGCCATTTTGCAGGCTCCATTCTATGACTTGCATCAGTCGTCCTCAGCTAACTACGGTGGTATTGGTGCTGTTATTGCCCACGAGATTTCTCACGCCTTTGACACAAATGGTGCGTCCTTTGATGAAAATGGTAGCCTCAAGGATTGGTGGACAGAAAGCGACTATACTGCCTTTAAAGAAAAAACGCAGAAAGTTATCGACCAGTTTGATGGGAAAGAATCTTACAGCGCAACGATTAACGGGAAACTAACTGTATCAGAAAATGTTGCAGACTTGGGCGGGATTGCTGCAGCCCTTGAAGCAGCCAAGAGAGAACCAGACTTCTCAGCCGAAGAATTCTTCCACAACTTTGCCCGTATCTGGCGTATGAAAGGCCGTCCAGAGTTGATGAAACTCATGGCTAGTGTCGACGTGCACGCGCCAGCTAAACTCCGTGTCAACATCCAAGTACCAAACTTCGATGACTTCTTTACAACTTATGATGTCAAAGAAGGCGACGGTATGTGGCGTTCACCAGAGGATCGTGTGATTATTTGGTAAGACTAAAACCAAGGATAGCATCCTTGGTTTTTTGCTTGCTAGAAAAAGGGATTGAAGGTCTTTTCGTGAGCGATGGTCGTAGCTGGACCGTGTCCAGGATAGACATCGTAGTTAGGGAGAGTAAAGAGTTGCGTCTGAATGCTATGGAGAAGCTGTTCCATACTACCTGTAGGGAGGTCAATCCGTCCGATGGTCTCGCGGAAAAGAGCATCTCCCGTCAAGACTAGATGGGCATCAGGAAAGACTAGGGAAACACCACCGATAGAGTGGCCTGGGGTTGGTAGGGCAGTAAAACGGAATTCCTCAAGCTGGTATTCCTCATGAAAGACAAAAGTGTGTTCTGCAGGTTTGCACACGACATCTGCCATATCATCATGACGAGGGAGACCAGAGAGATTATCTACAGGTGTATAAAGCCAAGATGCTTCACTCTCTGCTACATAAACTGGGGGATTTTCAAAAGTATCTCTGACTAAGTCAAGACTCATAATATGGTCGTAGTGGGTGTGGGTCAGGAGAATCGCACAGACTGGTTTGTTGATTTTTTCAATAGTCTTGCGAATAGCTTCCCAATGGCTACCTGGGTCAACCACAATCAGGTGTTGGTCTCCTTCCAGATAATAAGTGTTTTCATAGGCAATGGGATTCACGGTTTTATGGATTTTCATACTGGCTCCAATCTCAAAGAATGTACTAAATTAAGTATAGCACAGAAGAGGGAAATAAAGTGAAAAGAAAGTCCCTCTTTTGTGTTAGAGGGACAATGATCTTATTTAAACTTGAAATCTTCGTAAATGAGTTTTGCTTTGGGATTCTTTTTCTTGATTTGCTTGGCAAGGGTCTTCATCATAGGAAGAGGTCCACACATATAGACTGTAGTCTGGTCAGGGATTTCTTCTTGATCCAAAGTCAGGTATCCTTTTTCATTGCTATCGACCAGCTGCAGGTCAAAGTTAGCATTTTGACGGGCGTAGTCTCGAAGTAGATCTAAGTAGACAGCATTTTCCTCTCCACGGAAACTATAGTAGAAGCGGACGTTCCTGTCTAGGATAGGGTGTTCTCGGATATAAGAGATGAAAGGTGTCATTCCAATTCCACCTGCAATCCAGATTTGCTGCTTTGGACCATGTTCCATAGTCATATGTCCATAGGCGCGATCAACTGCAACCTTGCTACCAACTTGAAGATTGTCATAGATATTCTTAGTGTGGTCACCAGAGTTTTTTATCGTAAAATAAAGAGTTCGTCCTTGTCCTCCTGAGATGGAGAAAGGGTGTGGAGCAGTCTCAAAACCTTTTTGGAAAATTTTTAGAAAGGCAAATTGTCCATATTCGTAGGTGAAAGGATGACTAAGTTCGATTTCAATTTCAGTTGTATCGTGATTGAGGCGTTTGATTCCTACGATTTTTCCAAGATAGGTGAAACCGACCTTTTGATAAAGGAAAATAATATAAAAACCTGCAAGCAAGCCTAAAAGAGCATAGATTCCAAAGATAAGACCTAGGAAACTAAAGGAGAGGAGACGATTTCCCATGATCATCAAAACATGAAAAAGGCCAAAGATATAGGCTAGATAAACCAATCGATGAATCCATCTCCATGCTTCATACTGGATATATTGTCCCAGATAGGCAACCAGAACGATGCTGATAAAGATATAGATAGCGATATTTCCAAACTGGGCGGCTAAATGCGAACCCCAGAGACCGCCCATGCTAAAGTTGTGTAGGGTTAGTAGGAGAATGGATAGAAAAGCAGTGAATTTATGAGCTAGATACATCTTTTCAAGTCCGTTAAACCAAGCTTCAAGCAAGGGTAAACGGCTAGCTAGTATAAAAGTAAGTGAGAGGGTAGTGAGAGCTAAACCAGGGATTAGAAACTGACTAGCGCCTGAACTGAGCCAAGCTAGAATAGTCAGAAGCATACTAAGTCCGATAAATAAAATACCTTTTAATGATTTCATGGTAGAAGTCCTTTCATGGATTATCTTACGTTAGATGTAATAATATTTGTTACATTTTAACAAAAAATGAGTCTGTCGTCAAGGTTTGTGATTTAGGCTAACTTTTCTGACCCTTTTTTCTAAAAAAGCCAA
>CAJPRB010000149.1:0-4084 GCA_905372925.1 uncultured Streptococcus sp. | reverse complement strand
AACACTCTTCTATCCAATACGAAGGTGTAACAACAATGGCTAAAGACGGATACGGTGAAATGAGCTGTATCTCATGTTGTGTATCTCCACTTGACCCAGAAAACGAAGATCAACGCCACAATATCCAGTACTTCGGTGCTCGTGTAAACGTTCTTAAAGCCCTTCTTACTGGTTTGAACGGTGGTTACGACGATGTTCACAAAGACTACAAAGTATTTGACATCGATCCTATCCGTGACGAAGTTCTTGAATTCGAATCAGTTAAAGCGAACTTTGAAAAATCTCTTGACTGGTTGACAGACACTTACGTAGATGCTTTGAACATCATTCACTACATGACTGATAAGTACAACTATGAAGCTGTTCAAATGGCCTTCTTGCCAACTAAACAACGTGCTAACATGGGATTCGGTATCTGTGGATTTGCTAACACTGTTGATACATTGTCAGCTATCAAGTACGCTACAGTTAAACCAATCCGTGACGAAGATGGCTACATCTACGATTATGAAACAATCGGTGAATACCCACGTTGGGGTGAAGATGACCCACGTTCAAACGAATTGGCAGAATGGTTGATCGAAGCTTACACAACACGTCTACGTAGCCACAAACTTTACAAAGACGCAGAAGCTACAGTATCACTTTTGACAATCACATCTAACGTTGCTTACTCTAAACAAACTGGTAACTCACCAGTCCACAAAGGTGTATACCTCAACGAAGATGGTTCTGTGAACTTGTCTAAACTTGAATTCTTCTCACCAGGTGCTAACCCATCTAACAAAGCTAAAGGTGGATGGTTGCAAAACTTGAACTCACTTGCTAGCCTAGACTTTGGTTACGCAGCTGACGGTATCTCATTGACAACTCAAGTTTCTCCACGTGCTCTTGGTAAGA
The DNA here is from genome assembly GCA_905372925.1 of uncultured Streptococcus sp. Lineage (GTDB taxonomy): Bacteria > Bacillota > Bacilli > Lactobacillales > Streptococcaceae > Streptococcus. Next base: position 3,184 of record CAJPRB010000149.1, on the reverse strand, counting down.
CTCGTGACGAGCAAGTTGATAACTTGGTAACAATCCTTGATGGTTACTTTGAAAACGGTGGACAACACGTTAACTTGAACGTTATGGACTTGAACGATGTTTACGAAAAGATCATGTCAGGTGAAGACGTTATCGTACGTATCTCTGGATACTGTGTAAACACTAAATACCTCACTCCAGAACAAAAAACTGAATTGACACAACGTGTCTTCCACGAAGTTCTTTCAATGGATGACGCATTGAGCTAAGATTCAATTGTAATAGAGAAAAGCCAGTCGATATGACTGGCTTTTTGTGTGTTTAAAAATTTTTTAAAAAATAGTCAAATTTGGTCAAAAAACTATTGACTTTTACTGACTAATGTGATATAGTAGGAACATAAGGAAAATGAATTCCTTAGAAAACTTCATTTTCAATGATTCTATTTATTGAAAATGTATGATAGATACCCTAGAAAGGGGTGGGGCCTATGTTAAATCTAACAGATTTTGAAAAGAAGATGATAAAAGGCTTATTTAAGAAAGAAAAACCAGAAATTATACGTAGGGTAGCTAGTTAGCTAGTCTAAAATTTTTAAAACAAAGGTCAAAGATAGTCAATATCAGAGATCGCATATAATAAAGAATAAACGAGGTAAAGAATATGAACAACAACTTTAATAACTTTAACAACATGGATGATTTATTTAACCAATTGATGGGTGGTATGCGAGGATATAGTTCTGAAAACCGTCGCTACTTGATTAATGGACGCGAAGTGACACCTGAGGAATTTGCTCAGTATCGTGCAACTGGGAAATTACCAGGAAATGCAGAATCTGATGCGCAAATGCAACAACACGCTTCAGGTATGAAACAAGACGGTGTCCTTGCTAAACTAGGTCGCAACTTGACAGCGGAAGCTCGTGAGGGCAAGCTGGATCCTGTAATCGGACGAAACAAGGAAATTCAAGAAACATCTGAAATCCTCTCACGTCGTACGAAAAATAATCCTGTTCTAGTCGGAGATGCAGGTGTTGGTAAGACAGCCGTTGTCGAAGGTCTAGCACAAGCGATTGTGAATGGAGATGTTCCGGCTGCCATTAAGAACAAGGAAATTATTTCTATTGATATCTCAGGTCTTGAGGCTGGTACTCAATACCGTGGTAGCTTTGAAGAAAACGTTCAAAATCTAGTCAATGAAGTAAAAGAAGCAGGGAATATTATCCTCTTCTTTGATGAAATTCACCAAATTCTCGGTGCTGGTAGCACTGGTGGAGACAGTGGTTCTAAAGGGCTTGCGGACATTCTCAAGCCAGCTCTCTCTCGTGGTGAATTGACCGTTATTGGAGCGACAACTCAAGACGAATACCGTAACACCATTTTGAAAAATGCAGCTCTTGCTCGTCGTTTCAACGAAGTCAAGGTCAATGCTCCTTCAGCAGAGGATACCTTTAAAATCCTTCAAGGAATTCGTGACCTCTACCAACAACACCACAATGTCATTTTGCCAGACGAAGTCTTGAAAGCAGCAGTGGATTATTCGATTCAATACATTCCACAACGTAGCTTGCCAGATAAGGCTATCGACCTTGTCGATGTAACAGCAGCTCACTTGGCAGCTCAACATCCTGTAACAGATGTGCATGCTGTTGAACGGGAAATTGAGGCAGAAAAAGACAAGCAAGAAAAAGCAGTTGAGGCAGAAGACTTTGAAGCAGCTCTCAATGCTAAAACACGTATTGCAGAATTAGAGAAAAAAGTCGAAAACCACACAGAAGACATGAAAGTGACTGCAAGCATCAACGATGTGGCTGAGTCTGTAGAGCGAATGACAGGTATTCCAGTGTCACAAATGGGAGCGTCAGACATCGAACGTTTGAAAGATATGGCTCATCGCTTGGAACACAAGGTAATCGGCCAAGATAAGGCAGTAGAAGCAGTAGCTCGTGCTATCCGTCGTAACCGTGCTGGTTTTGATGAAGGCAATCGCCCAATCGGTAGCTTCCTCTTTGTAGGTCCAACTGGGGTTGGTAAGACCGAGCTCGCTAAGCAATTGGCACTGGATATGTTTGGAACTAAGGATGCGATCATCCGCTTAGATATGTCTGAATACAGTGACCGCACAGCCGTATCTAAATTGATCGGTACAACAGCTGGTTATGTGGGATATGATGACAATAGCAATACCTTGACAGAACGTGTTCGTCGCAATCCATACTCTATCATTCTCTTGGACGAAATTGAAAAGGCTGATCCTCAAGTGATTACTCTTCTCCTACAAGTCTTGGATGATGGTCGTTTGACTGATGGTCAAGGAAATACCGTTAACTTTAAAAATACTGTCATTATCGCAACATCAAATGCTGGATTTGGCTATGAAGCTAACTTGACAGAAGATGCGGATAAACCAGAGTTGATGGATCGTTTGAAACCATTCTTCCGCCCAGAGTTCCTTAACCGCTTTAACGCAGTTATCGAGTTCTCACACTTGAATAAGGAAGACCTTTCTAAGATTGTGGACTTGATGTTGGCTGAAGTCAACCAAACCTTAGCTAAGAAAGACATTGACTTAGAAGTCAGCCAAGCAGCTAAGGACTTTATCACAGAAGAAGGTTATGACGAAGTCATGGGTGTTCGTCCACTCCGCCGCGTGGTTGAACAACAAATCCGTGACAAGGTGACGGACTTCCACTTGGATCACCTAGATGCCAAACATTTGGAAGCAGACATGGAAGATGGCGTTTTGGTCATTCGTGAAAAAGCCTAAGTCGAGATTTAAAAGAAAAAAGAAGGAACTAGCTAAAAAGCTGGTTCTTTTTTGAGTTTAGATGACATGACGTTCAAAGGCATCATCTGAGATTCCTTGTTCCAGGATGAGTTTCGCCCATTCTTTAGCAGAAAAGAGGCTGTGATCCTTGTAGTTTCCGCAAGATTCGATGGTTGTTCCAGGGACATCTTCCCAAGTAGTGGTTTCAGCGATTTCCTTGAGCGAATCTTTGATAACAGCTGCAATTTCAGCGCTAGTATGGCGCCCCCACATAATCATGTGAAAGCCTGTGCGACAACCAAATGGTGAACAGTCAATCATGCCGTCAATACGGGTACGGATGAGTTTTGCCAAGAGGTGCTCAATGGTGTGAAGCCCAGCAGTAGGGATAGAGTCTTCATTTGGTTGCACCAAGCGAATATCAAAGTTGGAGATG